>NZ_RZPB01000184.1:0-9080 GCF_003998535.1 Mesorhizobium sp. M7A.F.Ca.AU.002.02.1.1
GCTTGGGGGCGGCGGCGTGAGACATGGAATTTCCCTGGACGGAATGCCGGCGGGCCGGCGCTTTTCATTTGTTGCGGCGGTCTCGTACCACGGTGGGCCGAAATGGTCATCCCCATGGTCGTCACTTCACGCGAGGCCTTTCAATGCATGGTTTTGTGACGCCGGCTTTTCGCTTTGACAGCGCTGCAAACTGTGGTTAAGGGGACCACTCTTTTATTGACGAGGCTTGCCGTGGCAAAAACCGAACTTGGCACAAAACGTATCGACCCGGAGACGGGCCGAAAATTCTACGACCTGAACAAGGACCCGATCGTCTCGCCCTACACCGGCAAGACCTATCCGCGTTCCTATTTCGAGGAAGGCAAGATTGCCGCTCTCGAGGAGGAAGAGGAAGTGGCCGAGAAGGAAGTGGACGCCGAGGAAGAAGAAGGCGTTGAGGTCGTCTCGCTCGAAGAGGCCGACGAGGACGTCAAGGGCGACGACCTGCCGGATCTTGGCGACGATGAGGACGACGTCGATCTCGGCGACGACGAGGACGACACCTTCCTCGCCGACGAAGAGGAAGAAGATGACGACGTTGCCGACATGATCGGCGTTGGCGACGACGACGACGAGGTCTGATCGGCCTTGAAAGCGGGCGTTTGCGGGCTTTCGTGGTCTGTGAAGAAAAAGCGGCTCTCGAAGGCTTGATATCTGAGAAAGGCGGGGTTAGAAGCCGCCTGCACTAACGGCGCGGTCTCCAACCCGCGCCGGATCTCTTCGCCGGAAACGGCGCCGGTTGACTGCCGGAAGTGGGGCCATAGCTCAGTTGGGAGAGCGCTTGAATGGCATTCAAGAGGTCGTCGGTTCGATCCCGATTGGCTCCACCAAACAGTCCCTCTGCAATTCGCAGCCGATGAATGTGCCGCACTGCGGTCATCTGCGTTTGATGGTCAATTTGACAACGCCGCTGAAAGCCCCTCGATCAAACCGAACGAACGAGCCATTTCTCGAGAGCAACTGCTCGCCGGACAAAGTCTTCATTATTCCTGGAGTGCTTGAAGTCTGAAAGCCAGCCCGGATCACCACTCGGCGAAGGAACCGTCCTTGTGGCGCCAGATCGGGTTGCGCCAGCGGTGGCCTTCCCTGGCGCGTTCCTTGACATAATCCTCGTCGATCTCGACACCCAGGCCCGGGCCGTCGGGAATGGCGACATAACCATCCTCGTAGCGGAAGACATCCTTGTTGGCGGCATAGTCGAGCAGGTCGTTGGCGGCGTTGTAGTGGATGCCGAGGCTCTGCTCCTGGATGAAGCAGTTGTAGCTGACCGCGTCGAGCTGCAGGCACGCGGCAAGCGCGATCGGCCCGAGCGGGCAATGCGGCGCGACCGCGACATCATAGGCTTCCGCCATCGCCGCGATCTTGCGGCATTCTGTGATGCCGCCGGCATGCGACAGGTCGGGCTGGATGATGTCGACGACGCCTTCCTCGAACACGGACTTGAAGTCCCAGCGGCTATAGAGCCGCTCTCCGAGCGCGATCGGTGTCGAGCCAAGCGCGGCGATCTCCTTCAGCGCCTCGCGGTTTTCGCTGAGCACCGGCTCCTCGATGAACATCAGCCTATAGGGTTCGAGTTCCTTGACGAGCGCACGCGCCATCGGCCGGTGCACGCGGCCATGAAAATCGACAGCGATGCCGATGTTGGGCCCGACGGCCTCGCGCACCATGGCGACGCGTTCGACAGCGGCGTCGATCTTGTCATGGCTGTCGACGATCTGCAGTTCTTCGGTACCGTTCATCTTGAGCGCCAGGAAACCGCGCGCAACCATTTCCCTGGCGCCGGCCGCGACCTCCGCCGGGCGGTCGCCGCCGATCCAGGAATAGACCTTGATCGAGTCGCGCAGCTTGCCGCCGAGCAGTTCGTGCACGGGCACGCCGAGCGCCTTGCCCTTGATGTCCCACAGTGCCTGGTCGATGCCGGCAATGGCGCTCATCAGGATCGGGCCGCCGCGGTAGAAACCGCCGCGGTGCATCACCGTCCAGTGGTCCTCGATCAGGCGCGGATCCTTGCCGATGAGATAATCGCCAAGCTCCTTGACCGCCGCCTCGACGGTCAGCGCCCGGCCTTCGACCACCGGCTCGCCCCAGCCGGTGACGCCGGCATCGGTTTCGATCTTCAGGAACAGCCAGCGCGGCGGAACGATGTAGGTGGTGAGCGAGATGATTTTCATGCGCAGTCTCAGTTGCTCTTGAGTTTCTTGGCGCTGACGAGGTCGCGCGCCGCGAGGTCGAGGATCTTGTTTGCCGCGCCACGCGCGGCATCGGCATTGCGCATACGCAGCGCCTCGACCACCTCGCGGTGCGCCGCCACGGCCTCCATGCGCCGGTCGAGCGAAATCACCGCCGTCGCCTCCAGCGAGAATTTCAGCCCGGTGTCGATGAGATTGCCGATCTGGCGAAAGATCGGGTTATGGCTCGCGGCATAGACGATCTGGTGGAAAGCGATGTCACTGCGCGAGAAGGCGGCGAGATCCTCGCCGGCGCCGGCCATGCCGCGCCAGGTGGCTTCGAGATCGGCGATTTCCTGCAGCGTCGCGCGCGTGGCGGCGAGTTCGGCAACCAGCGGCTCGATGGCCCGGCGAGTCTCAAGAATGGCGTCGAAGAGCTTGTCGTCCAGTGCATGCGGCGCGTGCCAGGCCAGCACCTGCGGGTCGATGATGTTCCAGTCGTCCTCGTTGCAGACGATCGTGCCGACGCGTGGCCGCGACAGCACCAGCCCTTTTGCCGCCAACACTTTCAGGGCCTCACGGATGACGGTGCGGCTGACGCTGTATTCGACGCCGAGCTCGTTTTCGGTCGGCAGTGAGGAGCCGGCCGGATAGCGCCCGGAAAAGATGTCCGAGGCAATCGCCTTGGTCACGTCGGGCATAACGCGCGGGCGGCGAGTGGCTGTGTCGCCTTGCGGTTTCTTCAAAGTCCCGGTCACCTCAGCCCTCCTCCAAGGCGGCGAACCGCTGGTTTCGCACAACCGGTCCGGCCTTAACGGATGCGGATCAATTGCGCCAGCGATCGCTGGTCAGAGCATGTACATTAATTATCATACCAGATCAATTGACGAGTATGATAAAAGCGATTAGAGACTCCGGCATCCGGGCTGAGCGCCCGGTCTATCGCTGGGAGGTAATCATGCGACTTTTGAAGACCGCGCTCGTCGCGGGCGCGCTTGCCGTGCTGTCCGTCACGACCATCGCTGCATATGCTCAGGACACCAAGATCGGCTTCATCGTCAAACAGCCCGAGGAGCCGTGGTTCCAGGACGAATGGAAGTTTGCTGATCAGGCCGCCAAGGAAAAGGGCTTTACCCTGGTCAAGATCGGCGCCGAAGACGGTGAGAAGCTGATGTCGGCCATCGACAATCTCGGCGCCCAGGGCGCGCAGGGTTTCATCGTCTGCACGCCCGACGTGAAGCTCGGCCCCGGCATCGTCGCCAAGGCCGCCGCCAACAATCTCAAGCTGATGACTGTCGATGACCGCCTGGTCGGCGCCGACGGCAAGGCGCTGGAAGACGTGCCGCATATGGGCATCTCGGCAACCAAGATCGGCGAGGCGGTCGGCCAGGCGATCGTCGACGAGATGAAGGCGCGCGGCTGGAAGGCCGACGAGGTCGGCGCCATCCGCGTCTCCTATGACCAACTGCCGACCGCCGTCGACCGCGTCGAAGGCGCCATCTCGGTGCTCAAGGCAAACGGCTTCAAGGCCGAGAACATTTTTGACGCCCCTCAGGCCAAGACCGATACGGAAGCTGCCCTCAATGCGGCGACCGTCGTGCTCAACGCCCATGCCGAGATCAAGAAGTGGGTTTCTTTCGGCCTCAACGACGAAGCGGTGCTGGGTGCGGTGCGTGCCTCCGAAAGCGTCGGCATCCCCGCTGATAGCGTGATCGGCGTTGGCATTGGCGGCGCGGATTCGGCGATCAACGAGTTCAAGAAGCCGACGGCCACCGGCTTCGTCGGCACCGTGATCATCTCGCCGAAGCGTCATGGCTACGAAACGGCGCTCAACATGTATGACTGGGTTGCCAGCAACAAGGAGCCGGAGAAGCTGATCCTGACTTCCGGTGCACTCGCCAAGCGCGACGACTACCAGAAGGTCCGCCAGGGCCTCGGCATCGAATAATCCTCCCTGTACAAACAGGCGGCGGCTCATCCCGCCGCCTGTTTGCCATTCCACAAGAGGATCGCTGCCCGTGTCCTTTCTCGACTTCTCGCACATCACCAAGACCTATCCGGGCGTCAAAGCGCTGTCGGACGTCTCGTTCGGCGTCGACAAAGGCGCCGTGCATGGGCTGATGGGCGAGAACGGCGCCGGCAAATCCACCCTGATCAAGATACTGTCCGGCGACCAGCATGCCGATCAGGGCGAGATCCGCATCGACGGCAGGGTTCAGGCCTATACGTCGACCCGGGATGCCTTCGACAATGGCGTCATCGTCATTCATCAGGAACTGCAGCTGGTTCCTGAACTCACCGTTGCCGAAAATCTCAGCCTCGGTCGTTTCCCTGCCAACGCCGGCATCATCGCCGGCCGCCGGATGCTGGACGACGTCGGCGCCAAGCTGAAATCGGCCGGCATCGACATCGACATGCGCCGCAAGGTCAAGACGCTGTCCATCGGCGAACGCCAGATGGTCGAGATCGCCAAGGCGATCATGCTCGACGCACGCGTTATCGCGCTGGACGAACCGACCTCGTCGCTGTCCTCGCGCGAAAGCGAAATCCTGTTTGCCCTGATCGACCGCCTGCGCGGCGAGGGCAAGGTCATCATCTACGTCTCGCACAGGCTCGACGAAGTGTTCCGGCTCTGCGACAGCCTGACCGTGCTGCGCGACGGCAAGCTGGCGGCGCACCATGCGTCGCTGAAAGGCGTCACCCGCGACCAGGTCGTCGCCGAAATGGTCGGCCGCGAGATTTCGGATATCTGGGGTTTTCGCGCACGAAAAACGGGCGATGTCCGCCTGAAGGTCGACGCTCTCAGCGGCCCCAAACTGAAGACGCCGGCCAGTTTCGAGGCGAGGGCAGGCGAGATCGTCGGCTTCTTCGGCCTGATCGGCGCCGGGCGCTCGGAACTGATGCGTCTGGTCTATGGCGCCGATCCGCGCTCGGGCGGCACCATCACCGTCGATGGCAAGCTGGTCCCTGCCACCGATCCGCGTGGTACGATCCGGGCCGGCATCGTGCTGTGTTCGGAGGATCGCAAGCATGACGGCATCATCCAGGGCCGCTCGGTCGAGGAGAACATCAACATCTCGTCGCGGCGCCATCACACGCGCTTCGGCGTGTTGAACCGCGCCAGCGAGATCGCCACCGCCGAAACCTTCATCAAGAAGCTCAAGGTGCGCACGCCGTCGCGCAAGCAGGACATCATCAACCTCTCCGGCGGCAACCAGCAGAAGGTCATTCTTGGCCGCTGGCTGTCCGAACAAGGGGTGCGGGTTCTCATTGTCGACGAGCCGACGCGCGGCATCGACGTCGGTGCCAAATCGGAAATCTATGAACTGCTCTACCAGCTTGCGCAGGACGGCATGGCGATCGTTGTCGTCTCGTCCGAACTGCCGGAGGTGATGGGCATCTGCGATCGCATTCTGGTGATGTGCGGCGGCCGCGTCAGCGCCGAGCTCACCCGCGACCAGTTCGCCGAAAGGGCGATCCTGGCCGCCGCTCTCCCCGATCAGAAAACCCCCGACGCGATCGCATCTTGAGGACTTTTGGCATGACCGACCAGTTGAAAAAAATCCTGCTCGGCGAACAGGGCCTCGTCGTCATCTTTGTCGTCGCCTTCGCGCTGGTCTCGGCTCTGGTGCCGAATTTCCTCACCGACCGCAATATGCTCGGCCTGCTGCAGTCGGTGGTCACCGTCGGTATCGTCGCCTGCACCATGATGTTCTGCCTTGCCGCACGCGACTTCGACCTGTCGGTCGGCTCCATCGTCGCCTTTGCCGGCATGGTCGCTGTGATGGCGTCGAATTACACCGGCTCGATCCTGCTTGGCCTCTTGGCGGCAATTGCCAGCGGCGCCTTCGTCGGCTTCATCAATGGCGTCGTCATCGCCAAATTCCGCATCAACGCGCTGATCACGACGCTGGCCACCATGCAGATCGTGCGCGGGTTTGCGCTGATTGCGTCCGACGGCCGCGCCGTCGGCATCAACAGCCCGGATTTCTACCAGCTCGCGCTGTCCAAACTGCTCGGCATTCCGACGCCGGTCTGGGTGCTCGCCATCCTGTTTTTCATCTTCGGCTTCGTCCTCAACCGCACCGTCTTCGGCAAGAACACATTGGCCATCGGCGGCAATCCGGAGGCTTCGCGCCTTGCCGGCGTCAATGTCGACCGGACGCGCATCTGGATTTTTGCGCTGCAAGGCGTCGTCTGCGGCATCGCCGGCATCCTGCTGGCGTCGCGCATCACCTCGGGCCAGCCCAACGCGGCGGTCGGACTGGAACTCTCGGTCATCTCGGCCTGCGTGCTCGGCGGCGTCTCGCTTGCCGGCGGCCGCGCCACCATGTCGGGCGTCATCGTCGGCGTGCTGATCATGGGCATCGCCGAGAACGCCATGAACCTGCTCAACATCCCGGCCTTTTACCAGTACATCGTGCGCGGCGTTATTTTGCTGCTGGCCGTGCTGCTCGACAATCTGCGCTCGTCGGCTTTGGGCCGGCGTTGACTCGGGGCAGGGCATGTCGGCTGGAATACTACTGGAAAGCAATCGGCTGTGCGTCGAGATCAGCCCCTCTGGCAGCGCAATCGTCAACGGCCATACGGCCGACGGGGTGCCATTCCTGCGTCCCTACCAAGGCGAGGCCGAGTTCGACGTTGTGCACTGCGCTTGCTTTCCGATGGTGCCGATCGGCAATCGCGTCGAGGGCAATGCGTTTTCCTGCGGCGGTCAAAACTTCACGCTGGCGCCCAACACGACTGATCCTTTCTATATTCACGGTGACGGCTGGCAGGCGAACTGGAAGGTCGAGGAGCATCGCGTCGACCGCCTCCATTTGGCCTTCGATCATCCGCGCGGCGTCGACTCGCCCTATGTCTACCATGCGCGACAGTCGTTCCGGCTCGCCGGCGCGCGGCTGGAACTCCGGCTTGCCGTCGAAAATACCGGCGTCATTCCACTGCCATTCGGCCTCGGTTTCCATCCATTCTTTCCGCGCACGCCGCGGACGACCTTGTTTGCGCCGGCCGAAACCTGGTGGACAGAGCGCGACGGGCACCTTCCAGCGTCCAGGAGCGCCATTGCCGCCGATGTCGATTTCTCAACGCCGCGCCATTTGCCCGACCGTTGGCTGAACAATGGCTTCGAAGGGTGGAGCGGCATCGCGCGCATCATCTGGCCGGAGCACTGTCTGGGGATCGACATCGAGGCGGACGCGGAGCTCGACCGCTACATGCTCTTTGCGCCGGACACGGACCGAAGCTTCTTCTGCCTGGAGCCGATGAGCCATACCCCAAATGCGTTGAAGCATTTCGATGCCGACCCAATGGGGATCAAGGTACTTTCCCCCGGCGAGGTTCTCAGAGCAAGATTCGCAATGACCGTCTTCGACTGGAGCGACAACCATGGCTGAGCGCCTTTCCGGCAAACGCATCTTCCTGACCGGCGCCGCGCAAGGCATCGGGCTGGCGATCGCCGAGGCCTGCCTTGCCGAAGGCGCAAGACTGTTCCTGGTCGACCGCGACGGCGCACTGCTGGACAAGACCGTCGCGGGCCTCGCCGTGCCGCGCGGCCATGTCGGGCATGCGGCAGCCGACATCAGCGACGGTGCCGCAATTGCCGCTGCCGTCAGCCAAGCGGCCGCCGAGATCGGCCCCATAAACGCGCTGATCAACAATGCCGGGATCAATGTGTTCTCGACGCCGCTCGAGGCGACCGAGGAGGAATGGAACCGCAACTTCGACGTCAACGTCAAGGGCGCTTGGAATTGCAGCAAGGCGGTGTTGCCGGGCATGATCGCGAGCGGCGGCGGCGCCATCCTCAACATCGCCTCGACGCACAGCTTCACCATCATCCCACACACCTTTCCCTATCCGGTCGCCAAGCACGCGCTGCTCGGCCTGACCAAATCGCTGGCGCTCGAATATGCGGCGCAAGGGGTGCGCGTGAACGCGCTGGCGCCCGGCTATGTCGAAACCCAGAAGGCGATTGACTACTGGAACAGCTTTGCCGATCCGGCCACAGCACGCGCCAACACCATGGCGCTACATCCTGGCGGCCGCATCGCCACGGCGCGCGAGATTGCGCTGGCTGCGGTGTTCATGATTTCCGACGAGTGCCCGTTCATGAATGCGGCCACGCTCGTCGTAGATGGTGGGCTGAGCCAGCTCCAGCATCCAGCCTGAATTCCGGGAAAACCATGACCAAGAGACGATCGCAGCACTGGTTCGGCGGGCAGGGCAAGGACGCCTTCATTCACCGCAGCTGGATGAAGAACAACGGCCTGCCCGACGATGCCTTCGACGGCCGCCCGGTGATCGGCATCTGCAACACCTTCTCCGAATTCACGCCTTGCCACGTGCATTTCCGTGGCCTGATCGAGCACATCAAGGCGGGCGTGCTGGAAGCCGGCGGCCTGCCGCTGGAATTCCCGGTCTTCTCCTGCGGCGAATCCAATCTGCGCCCGACGGCGATGCTGTTCCGCAATCTCGCCTCGATGGATGTCGAGGAAGCGATCCGCGGCAATCCGATGGACGGTGTCGTGCTGATGGCAGGCTGCGACAAGACCACCCCGTCGCTGGTCATGGGCGCGGCCTCCTGCGACCTGCCGTCGATCGTCATTTCCGGCGGGCCGATGCTCAATGGCCGTTTCCAGGGCCGCGAGATAGGTTCCGGCACCGATGTCTGGAAATTCTCCGAGGATGTCCGCGCCGGCGTGATGAGCGAGCAGGATTTCGCTAATGCCGAGAGTGCCATGTCACGCTCGCCGGGTCATTGCATGACCATGGGCACGGCCTCGACCATGGCCTCGATGGTCGAAGCGCTCGGCCTGGCGCTGCCGGGCAACGCTGCCTATCCGGCGGTCGACGCGCGCCGCAGCCGCATCGCCC
>NZ_RZPB01000185.1:0-9020 GCF_003998535.1 Mesorhizobium sp. M7A.F.Ca.AU.002.02.1.1
GTGCCGGTCTTGCCGGCCGATGGCCAGGCGAAAGCCGCTTTCCGGGCAGTGCCGATCTCAACCGTGCCCGTCATCATCGAGTTCATCATGCCGACGATCTCAGGCTTGACGACGCGCGGCGCGCTGCCGCCGCCGCTGTCGTAAAGCACTTTGCCCTCGGTGGTCGTCACGCGCCGGATGAAATGGATGTCGGGCTTGTAGCCGCCATTGGCAAAGGGGACATAGGCCGATGTCAACTCCAGCGGCGTCACTTCCGAAGTGCCGAGCGCGATCGAGGTGTTGGCTGTCAGGTCGGACTGGATGCCCATGCGGTGCGCCGCCTCGACAACCGCGTTCGGCCCGACCTCCATGGTCAGCTGCGCTGCCACCGAGTTCAGAGACTTGGCCAGCGCAGTGGCCAGCGTCACCTTGCCGAAATACTTGCCGCCGTAATTGTCGGGCGTCCAGTTGCCGATCTTGATCGGCGCATCGTTGCGGATGCTGTCGGGCGTGCGGCCGGCTTCAAGAGCGGCCATATAGACGAACGGCTTGAATGCCGAACCCGGCTGGCGACGTGCCTCCGAAGCACGGTCGAACTGGCTGGTCGAATAGTCGTAGCCGCCGACCATGGCGCGCACCGCACCGGAATCGTCGATCGCCACCAGGGCGCCCTGGCTGACGTTGAGTTTCTTGCCGCTGTCGTCGATCAGCCTGCGGATCGATTGCTCGGCGAGCTTCTGCAGGTTTAGGTCGACGGTGCTGTCGATGACGATATCGCCGCGTACGTCGCCGATCAGGTCGGGCAGTTCCTCCATGATGGTATCGGCGACGTAATTCTCCGAGCCGGTCCAATAGGACGGCGCACGCGTTGCCGGCGCGCTCATCGCCGAGGTCAGTTCCTTGGCGCTGATCTTGCCCTCGTCGCGCATGGCGGCAAGCACCAGCTGCGAGCGCTCCTCGGCGGCCTTCGGATCGCGTGCCGGGGACAGCCGCGACGGCGCCTTCAGCAGGCCGGCAAGCAATGCGGCTTCCGACAGGGTGACGTCGCGCGCGCTCTTGCCGAAATAGCGGCGCGAGGCGGCTTCGACGCCATAGGCGCCAGAGCCGAAATACACCCGGTTCAGGTACATTTCGAGGATCTGGTCCTTGGTGTGCTTGTGCTCCAGCCATAGCGCCAGCAGCACTTCCTGCACCTTGCGCTCCAGCGTGCGGTCGGGTGTCAGGAACAGGTTCTTGGCCAATTGCTGGGTCAGCGTCGAGCCACCCTGCGAGAAATGCCCGCCAAGCACATTGGTGACCATGGCGCGGGAAAGCCCGATCGGGTCGATGCCGAAATGCGAGTAGAAGCGCCGATCTTCGATGGCGATGACGGCTTCCGGGATATAGGGCGACATTTCGTGCAGGCCGACCGCCTCGCCGCCGCTCATGCCGCGATTGGCGAGCAATTGGCCATCTGCCGAGACGATCTTGATGTTGGGGGCGCGGTCGGGAATCGACCAGGTCGTCGCCGCCGGCATCTTGGCGCCGTAGTAGATGACGATGCCGGCCACGGCGATGCCGCCCCAGATGGCGAGCACGAAGCACCAGTAGAACAGCCGGCCGAGCACGCCGAACAGGCCGCGCCGGCTTCTGCCGCGCTTGACCCGCGACGATTTCCCTTTGGCCGGCTTGCGTTTTGCGGAGGCTTTGCGATTGCTCGGCACGACGCGATCCTCCTCGTTCACCGAAAGACCCGCCGAGGACCGCGCCTGCGGCGGCCCCTCGAAACTGGGTTCGATGCGACTGTCTCTGCGGTTCGCCATGCGCTGTGCTTGATGTCCCCGATGCCTATGGCGTTCGGGTTGAAGAGTAGATGCGGCGATTTAAGGGCGGGTTAAGTCGTGTTCGAATGCCGGCCTTGGGGTTGGGCAGCCAAAAACGCCAGCGTCTGCTCTTTGCAGGTTACTGACGCCACGCTGTTCGCTGTCTCGTTCAGATGGGCTCGAACTTCACATCCGGCTGGTCGGGACCGCCGGCTTGCCGCAACAGCGCGACAATGTGTTCGCCCCTGTCGACCGGCTGTCGCCTCCAGTTCGAGGCGTTCGTGACGTGCAGCCAGCCCTCGACCATCATGAAAAAATCCTCGGATTGATCATGTCCGGCGCCGAAGCGAAGCGATTTGTTTTCAGCGAATCGAACCAGCGCCGGATCGATCGACCTGTAGAGCACAGGCCAGTTGCCGCCGCCGGAATCCATATGAAACTTGTAGCTCGGGGCGAAATCCAGCCGTCGCCGCAAAAGGCTTCCGTCGAAAAAACAGAAGCCGGGCCACAGGAACCAGCCGCCTGGCGTCGGCGTATCGCGCCGCACGCTGCCGTAGAGGCTTTTGCCCTCCATCCGGGCGCGGATCGAAAACGGTTCAGTCGGAAAGATGTCATGATCGATGAAGCCGAACAGCTTCGGCCCGAACCTGGGCAAGAAATTCCGCACGATCCAGTTGAGCGCTTGACCGTGCGATCTGCTGACGACCAGCCTGTTCTTCGGCAATGCGACATAGGGGACATGCTGGCGACGGCAGAGATCGCGGATTGCTTCCCTTGCCTCGCCCTTGTTGCTGTTGTCGAAAACGATGTAGCTTTCGTGCTCGGCCAGGTATCGGCGTACCAGGTGGATCTGCCATTCGATCATTTCGGGCCGGTTGAAGGCCACGGTGGCGACGACCGCATCGCGGAATACCTGCTCTTGCCCCTGCAATTCGCTGACCGGTGCGGATGTCCTCAGAAAGCGAAACACCCGCCAACGATAGCGCAGCAGCGCCTCGCGCCTTGGCGGCCGGTTCAGCCTCTCCCACTCCGCCACGGTGATCGGGGGCTGATCGACGTCTTCCGGGGCGTCAGAAGCAACCATGTCGCGCCCCCGCATGGCTTAGTTCTGCTGGATCGAAATGCCCTTGTCGTCGATCTTGAGCTCGACGCCCTTGGGTTTGGTCTGCTCGCGATAGACATAGATGCCGAGCGCGATGACCACGACGACGAGCGCGCCGATGACGAGATAGAGCGTATTCTGTTTCATGGCGCGCTCTTTGCGTTGTCGAGCCTCAGGCTCGTTTCAGAACCTTGACCAGTACCAGCAGGATGATGGCGCCGATCGTGGCATGGATGATCGCGGCGAGAGTGCCGCGGCCGATGGAAAAGCCGATCCGCGGAAACAGCCAGCCGGCATGAACGCACCGACGATGCCCACGATGATGTTGCCGATCAGGCCGAAGCCGAAGCCGGAAACGATGAGACCGGCGAGCCAGCCGGCGATGGCACCGATGATGATGAAGACGAGCAAGCTTTCGACACCCATAGCGATTTCCTCCGAGCAAGAGGGCGACCGCGGACCGGAAAGCCCGAATCGGCCTCGACATCAACAGCTTAGGCTATTCGAAAGCAGCCGGCCTCACCAGCGGCGCGCTTATTGATCGTCGTCGTCGCTTGCGGCAGGGCGCCAGCTGGTCGGCTCGACCTTCTTTTGCGTGTGACTGTCGATATAGACCCACCAGCCGTCGTCGCGATATTGCGCGATGGATTCGTTGATGACGCCGTCGCTGTCCTTCCAGGTCACGGAGACCTTGGAGCCGTCTGTCGGCGCGGTCGCAATCGGCTTTCTGTCCGCCATGTCATTATCCCCAATTGCACCGACAAACTGAGCCGACAGAACGCGACGGCCTGTATCCGGTTCCAAACGGTCACCGGCCCGCGGAGCGCGCCAACGGCCCTCAGCTATGGGCGAAGATATCCTCTTCGTCCCAGCCCATCAGGTCAAGCTTGGCACGCGTCGGCAGGAAGCGGAAGCAGGCATCGGCCTCCTTGGTCCGCCCATCGCGCGCCAGCCGTCCGGCCAGTACATCGCGCAACCGGTGCAGATAGAGCACGTCGGAAGCCGCATATTCGAGCTGTTCGGGCGACAGCGTCTCGGCCGCCCAGTCCGACGATTGCTGCGCCTTGGACAGCCCGACGCCGAGAAGCTCGAAGCAGATGTCCTTGAGCCCGTGGCGGTCGGTATAGGTGCGGGTCAGCCGCGAGGCGATCTTGGTGCAGAACACCGGCTCCGGCATGACGCCGAACGCATTGTAGAGAACGGCAAGATCGAAGCGGCCGTAGTGGAACAGCTTGGTTACGCCACGGTTCCTCAGCAGGCTGACGAGGTTCGGCGCCTTCTTCTGGCCGGGCGCGATCTGGATGACGTCGGCGCTGCCGTCGCCGGGCGAAATCTGCACCACGCACAGCCGGTCGCGATGCGGATTGAGCCCGAGCGTTTCGGTGTCGATGGCCACTGCCCCGACATTGTAGTGCGAGAGGTCGGGCAGGTCGTTTTTATGGAAACGGATATCGGCCATTGTCTTCTCCGGTCGAGCCCTACAGTGCCCCCTGACCCGCAGGGGATGCTGCAGCGCTTTATCTTGTGGCCCGTCCTCGCCGCGATCGGCTGAAAAATCAACAGGAAAACAGGGGTTCCGCTGCTCAGCGCGTCAAGGCATCGAGAATCCGCGCCCAGGAGCGCTGGCCCTTGTGGAAGGAGCTGAGCTCGTATTTCTCGTTGGGCGAGTGGATGCGGTCGTCGTCGAGGCCGAACCCGACCAGCAGCGATTCCATGCCGAGATAGGTCTGGAAATCGCCGACAACCGGAATGGAGCCACCGCTGCCCGTCGTAACCGCCGGCTTCGGCCATTCGTCGGACAGCGCATTCTTGGCCTTGGCCAGGAAGGGCGAGTCGTAGGAAAGCTGGATTGCCGGCGAGCCGCCATGCGGATGGAATTCGACGGAACAGTCGGCCGGAATGCGCTCCTTGACGAACTTCTGGAACGCGGCCCGGATTTTTTTCGGGTCCTGCTTGTGGACAAGGCGAAACGAGACCTTCGCCGAGGCTTCGGCCGCGATCACCGTCTTGAAGCCCTTGCCGGTATAGCCGCCGATGATGCCGTTGAACTCGGCCGTCGGCCGCGCCCAGGTCAATTCCAGCACGGAGCGGCCCTTTTCGCCCGACGGGATCGACAGGCCGACCGGTCCCAGGAACGTCTCGGCAGTCTCGCCGAGCGTCTCCCATGATTTCAGGATCTGCGACGGCGTTTCCTCGACGCCATCATAGAAGCCGGGAATGGTGATGTGGCCGTCCTTGTCGTGGACATCGGCCAGCACCCTGGCCAGGACGCGGATCGGGTTGGCGGCGGCACCACCATAGAGGCCCGAATGCAGGTCGCGGTCGGCGGCCTTCACCGTGATCTCCTCACCCACCAGCCCGCGCAATCCGACGCAGATCGACGGCGTGTCGCGATCCCACATGCCGGTATCGCAGACCAGCGCGAAATCGGCCTTGAGTTCGCCGGCATTGGCCTCGAGGAACGGCTTCAGCGAAGGCGAACCGGATTCCTCCTCGCCCTCGAACAGGATGGTGATGCGGCAAGGCAGATTGCCATGCACCTGTTTCCAGGCGCGGCAAGCCTCGACGAAGGTCATCAACTGGCCCTTGTCGTCGGCCGACCCCCGACCGACGATCACCTTGTGGTCCGGCCCGACCTCCTTGACAGCAGGCGCGAACGGATCGCTTTCCCACAATTCGATCGGGTCGACCGGCTGAACGTCATAATGGCCGTAAAACAGCACATGCGGCGAACCGGCCGGGCCGTCATGGTGCGCAACCACCATCGGGTGGCCGGGCGTGTCGCGAACGCTGGCGTCGAAGCCGATCAGCTCGAGTTCGGCCACCAGCCATTCCGCCGCCTTGCGGCAGTCGGCGGCATAGGCTGGATCGGTGGAGATGGACTTGATCCTGAGCAAGCCGAACAGGCGCTCGAGGCTCTGGTCGAGATTCTTGTCGAGACGGTCGAGGACGGGGGAAACTGCGGACATATGTGAAGCCTTTCGATTCAGAACCGGAACCGTAAAGGCATGACGGGAAAACGAAAAGCCCGCGATCATTGGACCACGGGCTGCAAACGTCTCTGCGAGGCAAAAAAAGACCGCCGTGGTGGAGGGGGAACCACGGCGGCCTTCTACTCGAAACGATGCGGCAGCCCGGAGAGGGGGGATAGGCTGCCGCAGGTGTCCGGGATAGGCGGGGGACGGGCCTTGCTCCGGACTCGGCGAAAACTGCCGATGACGTGTATTTGGGTCTCTGAACGTGGCGATTCAAGGGCACGAAAATTACAGTTTTGTAACATGGGCGTGAGCAGGGTGACGGCGATCTGTCAGGGTGTTGCCGGAACCGATAGTCGAGGCTGCCTTTGGCATGGACCAAGCCGCCGCGCCGCGCTATCCCTGCCGGCATGAAAAAAGGCGATCATCTCTTCCTTGTCGACGGCTCCGGCTACATCTTCCGTGCCTATCACGCGCTGCCGCCGCTGACCCGCAAATCCGACGGCCTGCCGGTCGGCGCCGTTTCCGGCTTCTGCAACATGCTGTGGAAGCTGATGCTCGACGCCCGCAATACCGATGTAGGCATCGTGCCGACGCATTTCGCCGTCATTTTCGACTATTCGTCAAAAACCTTCCGCAACGACCTCTACCCCGAATACAAGGCCAACCGCTCGGCACCGCCGGAAGATTTGATCCCGCAATTCGGCCTGATCCGCCAGGCGACCAGGGCGTTCAACCTGCCCTGCGTCGAGATCGAAGGCTACGAGGCTGACGATCTGATCGCCACCTATGCGAGGCTCGCCTGCGAAGCCGGCGGCGATACCACCATCATCTCCTCCGATAAGGATTTGATGCAACTGGTTGGCGATACGGTCGCCATGTACGACCCGATGAAGGACCGCCAGATCGGAATTCCGGAGGTCATCGAGAAATGGGGCGTGCCGCCGGAGAAGATGGTCGACCTGCAGGCACTGACCGGCGATTCGGTCGACAATGTGCCTGGTGTGCCCGGCATCGGGCCGAAGACGGCGGCGCAACTGCTCGAACAGTTCGGTGACCTCGACACGCTGCTGGCCCGGGCCGGCGAGATCAAGCAGGACAAGCGCCGGGAATCGATCATCGCCAACGCCGACAAGGCGCGCATTTCTCGTCAGCTGGTGACGCTGATGAACGACGTACCGGTGACCGAGGGTCTGGAGGATTTCGTCCTGCACGCGCCCGACGGCCCGAAGCTGATCGGTTTCCTCAAGACCATGGAATTCACCTCGCTGACCCGCCGTGTCGCGGAAGCGACCAGCACCGAGGCCGGCGACGTCCAGGCCGTCGCGGTCACCGTCGAACGCGCCGATCATGCCCATGGCCCGGACGTTGGCGCCGGTTTGCCGCCGGTTGCCCGAAACGCGCCTGGCACTGAACCGGACGAAGCCGGCGGGACGGCGGAGACGTCAAAACAAGGCGATACCCCCTCCCTGCTCGCGGCACTAAGGCTGGAGCGCGCGGCCACCGGCAAGATCGACATTTCGGCCTATCACTGCATCCGCGATATCTCGACCCTGAAAGCCTGGGTCGCCGAGGCACGGGAGGCTGGCATCGCCGCCTTCGACGTCAGGGCGACATCCGCCGATCCGATGCAGGCGGAACTGATCGGCATGGCCATCGCCACGGCTCCCGGACGCGCCGCCTACATTCCCTTCGCCCACATGAGCGGCAATGGCGACCTGCTCGGTGGTGGCGCGCTCGAAAACCAGATTCCGCTGCGCGAGGCGCTGGCGGTGCTGAAACCGCTGCTCGAAGACAGATCGGTTCTCAAGATCGCGCAGAACCTGAAATACGATCTTGTCATCATGAGCCGCTACGGCATCGATGTCGCACCGTTCGACGACACCATGCTGATCTCCTACGTGCTCGATGCCGGTACGCCCCATGGTCACGGCATGGATGCGCTTGCCGAAAAGTGGCTCGGTCATACTCCTCTTCAGCTCAAGGACGTGACCGGCTCGGGCAAAAGCTCGGTCGGTTTCGATCAGGTCGACATCGACAAGGCGACGGCTCATGCCGCCGAAGACGCCGATGTGACGCTGCGGCTCTGGCTGGTGCTGAAACCGCGGCTTGCCGCCAAGGGCCTGGTGTCGGTCTATGAGCGGCTGGAGCGGCCGCTGGTGCCGGTGCTGGCGCGCATGGAACAGCGCGGCATCTCGGTCGACAGGCAGATCCTCTCGCGGCTCTCCGGCGAATTGGCGCAGGGCGCCGCTCGCCTCGAAGAGGAAATCTACCAGCTCATCGGCGAACGCATCAACATCGGTTCGCCAAAGCAGCTCGGCGACATCCTGTTCGGGCGCATGGGCCTGCCCGGCGGTTCGAAGACCAAGACCGGCCAGTGGTCGACCTCGGCGCAGCTTCTCGAAGATCTCGCTGCCGAAGGTCACGAACTGCCGCGCAAGATCGTCGACTGGCGCCAGCTGACCAAGCTGAAATCGACCTATACCGATGCGCTGCCCGGCTTCATCCACCCCGACACCAAGCGCGTCCACACCTCCTACGCGTTGGCCGCTACGACGACGGGACGCCTGTCATCCTCCGATCCGAACCTGCAGAACATCCCGGTGCGCACCGCCGAGGGCCGCAAGATCAGGACCGCCTTCATCACCGACAAGAGCCATCGGCTGGTCTCGGCCGACTACAGCCAGATCGAATTGCGGGTGCTCGCCCATGTCGCCGAGATCCCGCAACTGCGGCAGGCTTTCGCCGACGGCGCCGACATCCACGCCATCACCGCGTCGGAGATGTTCAACGTGCCGGTCGAAGGCATGCCCTCGGAGGTTCGCCGCCGCGCCAAGGCGATCAATTTCGGCATCATCTACGGCATTTCGGCCTTCGGTCTCGCCAACCAGCTGTCGATCCCGCGCGAGGAAGCCGGCAACTACATCAAGAAATATTTCGAGCGCTTCCCCGGCATCCGCGATTACATCGAGGAGACCAAGGCCTATGCCCGCGAGCACGGCTTTGTCGAAACGATCTTCGGCCGCCGCATCCATTACCCCGACATAAGATCGTCCAACCCCTCGCTCCGCGCCTTCAACGAACGCGCCTCGATCAATGCCCGCCTGCAAGGCACCGCCGCCGACATCATCCGCCGTGCCATGATCCGCATGGAGGAGGCGC
>NZ_RZPB01000186.1:0-8993 GCF_003998535.1 Mesorhizobium sp. M7A.F.Ca.AU.002.02.1.1
ATCAATTTCTACGTGCAGATGCTGCGCCCCGGCGAGAAGACCTTGCCGCAGCGCGAGACCGCCAGCCTGCTCTTGGCGCCGTTCCGCGGCAACGGCCATTCGATCATCGACGGCAAACGCTATGACTGGAACCAGTTCGACACCATCGCCATACCCGGCGGTTCCTGGGTCGAGCATGTCAACGGCTCGTCGAGCGAGCCGGTGATCTTCTTCGGCGCCACCGATGCGCCGACGCAGAAGGCGCTGCTCCTCTACAAGCGCTGGGGCCGCAACCAGGCCGGCGATCTGCTCCGTCTCGTCTAGTTCCGGTCCTCCGGCAGGCAATGTCCACGCCGCCATTGGCGGCGTGGACATCGAAATGGAATTTCAGCAGCAAGGGCGTATGCATTTGGTTTCGGCGTTCAACACAAAGCAGATCGGCCATGTCGACTGCCCAGGCGGCGGTCAGGTCTGGGTCGACGGCAACATCCTTTATATCGGCCACATGCGGCCGCCGAGCGGCACGACGCTGGTCGACATTTCCGACCCGCGCAATCCGCGCAAAATTACGACGATCGATGTCCCGCCCGGTTGGCACTCGCACAAGGTGCGCGCCAAGGACGGACTGATGATCATCAACCACGAGCGCTTTGGCGACGCCGGCCCGGCTGATTTCGGCGGCGGACTGGCGCTCTACGACACCACCAAGCCGGCACAGCCGAAGCTCATCTCGAAATGGATAACCGGCGGCAAGGGCGTCCACCGCTACGACTTCGACGGCCGTTACGCCTACATATCGCCGACCGCCGACGGTTATGTCGGCAACATCGTGATGATCCTCGACCTGATCGATCCCGCGAAGCCGGTCGAGGTCGGACGCTGGTGGATACCGGGCCAGTGGACCGGGGGCGGCGAAGAGTATCCTTGGCACGACTATGTCACGCCGCGCTGTCACCATCCGCTGCGAATGGGCGACAGGCTCTATGTCAGCTACTGGCATCATGGCTTGTTCATCCTCGACATTTCGGACATCACCAAGCCGAAGCTGGTCTCGCACGTCAATTCGAGCCCGAGCTTTCCGCATCCCACGCACACCTGCCTGCCGATTCCACAGCCGCTCAAAGGCCGCAACATCATGGTGGTGGCGGACGAGGATGTCGCCAAGCTTCGGCCATCGCCGCCGGCCTTCACCTGGATTTACGACATCACTGATGAGACCAACCCGTTGCCGATCTCGACCTTCCAGGTGCCAGGCCTCGACACGGACGGTTCACCGCAGCCTCAGATGACCGGCTGCCATCAGCCTTCCGAGCGGTTCAATGGAACCGTCATTCCGTTTGCGTGGTTCGCGCAGGGGCTGCGCCTCGTCGACATCGCCGATCCGTTCGCGCCAAAGGAAGTCGGTCATTTCATGCCCGACGCGCCGGAGGGCGCGGAGCGTTCCTCGTCCAACGACGTGACCATCGACGACCGCGGCATCGTCTACCTGATCGATCGCATCCGCGGCGTCGACATCATCGAAACCAGCGTTCTCTAGGGGGATATGTTGAGCGACAGCACGCGAAAATCCGCCAGCCACTACGCCATCGGCAACAAGAACCCGAACCTGCCGTTTCATCCGGCGGTGCGTGCCGGCGATTTCATCTTCGTCTCGGGCCAGGTGCCGAAAGACGAGAATAACAACATGATCAGCGGCACGATCGAAGAAGAGACGCTGGCGACGCTGAAGACCATCGCGCGCGTCATCGCGCATGAAGGCGCGACGCTGTCGGATGTCGTGCGGATCACCACCTATCTCGAGGATACGCGCGATTTCGGCCGCTACAACAAGGCGTTCCTCGAAGGGATCGGCGACGCCGTTCTGGCGCGCACGACCGTCGAGGCAAAAGCGGTCATCAACACCAAGATCGAAATGGACGCCATCGTCTACAAGCCGCTGCCGGCGAGCAAGTAGGCCCTGGACACTAGCGAGGAGAAGACATGTACAAGCTGTTAGGCCGCCAGACATCAGGCAACGTCCAGAAGGTGCTCTTCATGCTCGAAGAGTTGGGAGCGTCCTACAAGCGCGAGGATTATGGCCGCCAGTTCGAGAACACGCAGACGGCGGAATACAAGGCGCTCAACCCGACCTCCAAGGTGCCGACGCTGGTCGACGGCGACACCGTGATCTGGGAGTCCAACACCATCCTGCGCTATCTCGCGGCATTCGGCGGCGAACAGTTGAATGGCGCCACGCCGGCGGAAAAGACCGAGGTCGAGCGCTGGATGGACTTCCTGCTGGCGGCAGTCAATCCGGGCTACCTGGCGGCCTTCAAGGGCGCCAAGCTCACGCCCGAGGAACAGACCGCCGAATACAAGGAACAAGTGAAGGACCTTGTCGCGCAGCTCAAGATCGTCGACGGCCACCTGGCCGGCAAGGACTTCCTGGCGCTCGGCAAGCTGACCCTTGCCGACATTGCCTGCGCGCCGATCCTGAAGCGCTGCGTCGACTTCAAGATCGACCGGCCGTCAATGCCCAATCTGGAGCGCTGGGTGGCCGCGATCGCCGCTCGGCCGGCCTTCAAGGCGGCAACCACTGCTGCTCCCGCAAAGGCCGCATGATGATCAAGCGCGCCGCTCTCATCGGACTGGGAACGATGGGTCCAGGCATCGCCGCGCGGCTTTCGCGCGGCGGGCTCGATGTGACGGCGTATGACGTTTCGCCAGGGGCAATCGAGCGCGCCCGCGGCATGCTCGATCTTGCCGGCGGCGTGCTCGACCGTCTCGACATCGAGGCGCCCGGGACTGGTGCCGGCAAAGTGCGTTTCGTCGAGACGATCGCCGAGGCCGTCGATGGCGCCGAACTGGTGATCGAGAACGTGCCCGAGAATATCGACATCAAGGCGCAGACCTATCGTGACATCGATCCGCTGATCGGCCCGTCCGTCATCGTCGCGTCCGACACGTCGGGCATTCCGATCACCAAGCTGCAGGCGCATATCTCGCATCCCGAGCGGATGGTCGGCATGCACTGGTCGAACCCGCCGCACATCATCCCGATGATCGAGGTGATCGGCGGCGAGAAGACCGCGCCTGAAACCGTGGCTGTTATCCGCGATCTCATCCGCTCGATCGGCCTGCTGCCGGTGGTGGTGAAGAAGGACGTTCCAGGCTTCGTCGAGAACCGCGTGCTCTATGCGCTGCTGCGCGAGGCGGTCGATCTTGTCGAGCGCGGCGTCATCGAGCCGGAAGACCTGGACACCTGCGTGTCGTGGGGCATCGGCTACAAGATCGCCGTCATCGGCCCGATGGCGCTGCTCGATATGGCGGGGCTGGATATCTACAAATCCGTCTCGTCCTTCCTGAATGCCGATCTCTCCAACCGCGACGATGTGGCGCCGATGGTTCTGGAGAAGACGGCTGCGTCGAAATTCGGCATCAAGTCGGGCGAGGGCATGTTTGCCTACACGCCCGAGCAGACAAAGGCGCTGCAAGGTGAACGGGCGCGCAAGCTCGTCGCGGTGCGGCGCATCCTGGAAGGCCGGGAGTAGCCAATGTCACATGGTGCGCACAGGGCCAGCCGGTTTGAGGAGTTCCACCGGTCGGCTGTTTGTGTGAAGGGCGCCTTCGCCATCAAGATGGTGCGGGTGCGGCAGAAAACAGCGCGCGGGGCGACAAGCCATGCGCATTGAAACCATCCGAGCCGCCGGCGACAGGCCGGCCCATATCCGCCATGACGATCTAATCTCCGCCAAGGGCGTTTCGGTGGTCATGGCCCGTCAGCTGATCCTCAGGAACATCGATCTTTCGGTGCCAAAGGGATCATTCGTTTCCCTTATCGGTCCTTCCGGATGTGGCAAGAGCACCTTGCTCAAGGTGCTGGCCGGGCTGGTGCAGCCTACCCAGGGCAGCGTTTCGATCGCCGGGCTCGCGCCGGTCGAGGCGGCGCGCAAGCGGATGATCGGCCTCGTCTTCCAGGACGCCAACCTGCTCCCCTGGAAAAACGCCGTCGACAATGCCTCGATGCTGCTCGGCATCGCCGACAAGTCGCTCTCGCGCTCGGATCTGCGGGCGCGCGGGCAGGAGATGCTGGAACTGGTGGGGCTGGGCGACAGCGCCCACAAGCGGCCAAACGAGCTGTCGGGCGGCATGCGGCAGCGGGTCGCCATTGCACGGGCCCTGGCGCTCGATCCGGCGGTCCTGCTGATGGACGAACCGTTCGGCGCGCTCGATGCCATCACCCGCGATTCGATGGGCCAGTCGCTGCTGGAGATCTGGCAGCGGACCGGCAAGACGATCGTGCTCGTCACCCATTCCATCGACGAGGCCATCCATCTGTCGCGCCATGTTCATGTGCTGGGGATCAAGCCGGGACGGATCACCGAGAGCCTCGACATTGCGCTGCCTTACCCGCGCGACCTGTCGGTCACCGAAGATCCGGAGTTCGTCAGGCTGGTGGTCCAGTTGCGAACGATGCTGCGCTCCAGCCATCAACCGGGAGGCGCGTCTTGAGCGACCAACCCATAATCGACCTTTCCGAGCCGCGCCTCGCCTCCAGCTGGAGTGCGGCGACCGGCAGCTGGCTGCCGGCTGTCATCCTCCTGCTGGTGACGATCGTGCTGTGGGAAGCCGCGGTGCGGATCTTTGCCATATCCGCCTTCATCATTCCCGCCCCGTCCGAAATCGCGAAGTCGCTGGTGGCGCAATGGGGCACGCTGATGCAGGCGACGCTGGTGACGGCGGGCGAGATCCTGTTCGGCTTCCTGGTCTCGGTCGTGGTCGGCATTGCCATTGCGCTGGTCATCGTGCGCTTCGATTGGTTGGGACGCGCGCTGTATCCACTGGTGGTGCTGTTCCAGAACGTGCCGAAAGTCGCCCTCGCGCCGATCTTCATCCTCTGGTTCGGCTATGGGCTGGCGCCCAAGATCGGCCTGATCCTGGTCATCGCCTTCTTTCCGGTGACGCTCTCCATGCTGGCGGGCATGCAATCGGTCGACCGCTCGCTGCTGTCGCTGATGAATTCCGTCGGGGCCAGCCCGACGCAGATCCTGTTCAGGATCCGCGTTCCGCACTCGCTGCCGAACCTGATGGCCGGAACCAAGATCGCCGCCACGTTGAGCGTGATCGGCGCCATCGTCGGTGAGTTCGCCGGGGCGTCGGACGGTCTCGGCTACGTCATCCAGTTCGCGTCGACCCAGCTCGACACGGCGCTGGTCTTCGCAGCGCTGCTGCTCGTTTCCGTGCTTGGCATCGCCTTCTACTACGCCGCCGAAATCCTAGAACGCATCGTGGTGCCGTGGGCGCCGAAATTCAGCCAATCCTAGGCCCGCTCGATCAACCAAATTCATAAAAGGGAACAAAAATGCTGAGACGCTCACTTATCAAGGCCGCTACCTTCGCGGCGTTTGTCACGGCACTCGGCTTCTCCAGCGCGGCTCTGGCGGCGGACAAGGTCAACGTCCAGCTCGACTGGGTCGTGCGCGGCAATCACGCCATGTTCTTCGTCGGCAAGGAAAAGGGCTGCTTCGCCAAGAACGACATCGATGTGGCCGAGATCCGCAAGGGATCCGGCTCGCCGGACGCGATGCGGCTGGTGGGCAATGAGAACGCGGATTTCGGGTTCGGCGATCTTCCCACGCTTGCCGTCGCACGGTCGCAGAATGTCCCGGTCGTGGCGCTGGCAGCCGTCAATCAGCACTCGCCGCTGGGGATCATTTCGCTGGCCAAGACGCTGAAGCTCACCAAGCCGTCCGACCTCAAGGGACTGACCATCGGCATTCATCCGGCCGGTTCCACCTACATCTTCTTCAAAGGCTTCCTGGCCGCCAATGGCCTGACCGAAAAGGACATGACGCTGAACAGCGTCTCGCCTCCCTATGAAAGCTATTTGCTGCTTGGCCGGGTTCAGACGGTCGTCGGCTATATCGATGCGGAGGTTCCCGAACTGGAAGCGAAGGCCGGGGGCCCGGGCTCGCTCAGCATCATGATGGGGGCGGACTATGGGTGGAAAGCCTATGGCTCCGGCCTGTTCACCTCGCAGGCGATGATCAAGGACAAGCCGGACGTCGTGCGCCGCTTCGTCAAGGCATATAGGGAGGCCTTCGACTATGTCGTGGCTCATCCGGAAGAGGCCGCCGAGATCACCGCCAAGGCAGCGCCCGGCTATGCGGACAAGAAGGACGTACTGCTGGCGCAGATCAATGCCGACATCGCCTCGACGTTCACCAGCCCGGACACCAAGGAACACGGTCTCGGCTGGATGACGAAGACGCAGTGGGAGGAGACCCTAAAGACGCTGACGGACCAGGGCGTGCTCAAGGCGGCTCTGTCGGCGGACGACGTCTTCACCGACGCGTTCCTGGCAAAGGAATAAGAGGCTCGCGATGTTCGAACGGACGCGGGAATGAGCGCCTACCGGCAGGCCAGGCTGTCCTGCGCCATGGCGCAGGACACATCGCGCTCGCCTTTCGCCGCATCGGTGCGGTCGAGCGTGATCTGCACGCGGGTGGCATATGCTCGGCTCGCCAGACCGCACCACAGCCGCTCGACGGGCAGGTTCTCGCGCTTGTCGTTGAGGATCGTGAACGTGCCGGTCTTCGCATCGAACCAGAGCTCGACGCGGGTCTTCTTGCCCGGCTCGATCGTTGCGATCCCGGCCGAATACCAGTGGGCGAAGTCGGCGTTGCAGGAGAGGCCTTCGCTGCCCGCATTCGAAATCGTCAACGGAACCATGTCGAGCCCGTCAGTGCCGGTGCGGACGACGACATGGTGCAACTCAACCGCGTTGGCGAAGGACGATAACGCCAGCATCACCGGAAGGGCATAACGGATCTTCACTTTGCCTGAGCTCCACAATGTAATTTTTCCTAGGCAGTCTATCTCGCTTTCGCGCAATAACAATAAGAATATTGATTGGTGAAACAACAGAGAGGGTAACATGTTAAAGCTTCTTAAGAGCAGTGTAAGTGCAGTTATATTAGTCGGTGTCTTGATTAGCGGCGCGCTTGCCGGCGAGGTCAAGTCGATCGCCATCCTGACGCCCGAAGAAGGCACGGACTACGGCTGGAACCAGCAAGGCATCGATGCCGCCAAGGCGGCTGGCAAGGCCGCCGGCGTCGAAGTGGTCGTGGCCCAGGGCCTCGGCTATGGCGATGTTCGCCCGACCTTGCGGGAACTTGCCTCCGACGGCGCCAGCCTGCTGATCGCGCATGCCAGCGGCTACAACACCTCGGCGCCTGAAATCGCCAAGGAATTGAAAGTTCCGGTGGCAATCGTCGACACGCCAGCCGGCCTGGAGAAGGGCCTTGTCGCCGACTATACGCTGAGCGGCCACGAGGGCGCCTATCTCGCCGGCCGTCTCGCCGCCAAGGTGTCGCGTTCCAAGTCGGTCGGCATCGTGGTGTCGGGCGAACCGCCATCGTGGAATTCGCAGTCGGCGGCGTTCGCGCAAGGCGTGAAGGCGGAGAACCCGGACGTCAAGATCACCTACGCGGTGATCGGCCCGGCCGCCTACAGCGATGCGGCCGGCGGCAAGCGCGTCACCGAAAGCGTGATCGCATCGGGCGCCGACATCATCTTCGGCCAAGGCAACGGTTCGAGCTTCGGCATGCTGCAGGCGGTCGAGACGACCAAGGCAGCCGATGGCGGCAAGGTCTATTTCATCGACGTCATCGGCGACAAGTCACCGATCGACAAGGGCTTCCTGCTGTCGTCGGTGGTGTGGAATATCGAGCCGGTCTATGCGGCGATGATTGCCGACCTGAAGGCGGACACGTTCGGCACCAAACACTATACGATCGGCCTCAAGGACGACTCGGTCAAGTTGCTGAAGACCGCTGCGATCCCGGACAATGTCTGGACGGAAATCCAGGCGCTGCGCGAGGACGTCATTTCCGGCAAGATCAAGGTCGAGCCGGTCTATGACGCGGCCGCCGTAAGGGCACTGATGACCAGCGTCGCCCAGTAAGGCGATCATGGTCGGCTGCCGGAGGGGTGATCCGTTCACCCCTCCGGACGATTCCTGTTTTTTGGTGCTGGGCTTCATGAGCGGTTTTTCTTCATCGTCCGTTGCCGGGCGCGACATCGTCGCGCTTGAAGGCGTGACCAAACGGTTCCCCGGCATCGTTGCCAATGACAGCGTCGACCTGTCGATCCGCCCGGGCGAAGTGCATGTGCTGCTGGGCGAGAACGGCGCTGGAAAATCGACATTGATCGGCATGTTGTCCGGCCTGCAGCAGCCTGACGAAGGACGCATACTGGTCGACGGCAAACCGACGCCGATCACCTCGCCACGCCATGCGCTGGCACTCGGCATAGGCACCGTATTCCAGCACATGATGCTGGTGCCGACGCTGACGGTGGCGGAGAACCTCCTGCTTGGCGGGCCGTGGTGGCAGCGCCCCAGGACCGAGGAACTGGCGGCGCGCGTCGCCGAGATCACCGGCACGCTCGGCATCACCGTCAAGCTTCAAGCCAAGGTATCGGAGTTGTCGCTCGGCGAGCAGCAGCAGGTCGAGATCCTGCGCGCGATGCTGCGCAACAGCCGGCTGCTCATCCTTGACGAGTCCACCTCCATGCTGACGCCGAAAGGTATCGACGAACTGGGCGCGCTGATGCGCCGCCTTGTCGAGCAGGGCCTTGCGATCGTCTTCATCACCCACAAGCTCAAGGAGGCGGCTGCCTTCGGCGACCGCATCTCGGTGCTGAAGCTTGGCCGCAAGGTCGGCGAGATTCCACCCGAGCGGTTTCGCACGCTGGGCGAACAGGAGATCGTCTCGGAGATCGTGGAATTGATGTTCGGCAAGCAGAAGGATGACCCGGAAGCCGTCGAGCGTCCTGTCCGCACTGCCCGCGCCGGCGCTGCCCCGCTGCTTCAGGTGACGGACCTGGCGGTAGCGGCGACGGACAATGCGCCGGGCCTGTCGTCGATCTCCTTCGACATCCGCCCGGGCGAGATCCTCGGCATAGCCGGCATCGACGGCAACGGCCAGAAGCAGCTGGCGGAAGCGCTGGCCGGCCAGCGTACAGCCACAAGC
>NZ_RZPB01000187.1:0-8989 GCF_003998535.1 Mesorhizobium sp. M7A.F.Ca.AU.002.02.1.1
TCGTCAATTGATGGCTTTGAAGCGCCCGACAGGCGAAACACTGGCCGGTTTGGTGAAGGCCAAGACCGGTTACGTCTTCAAGGATATCCGTTTGCTTGAGACCGCCTTGACGCATTCCAGTGCGGTCAAGGCGGCCACCAACAACCAGCGTCTTGAATTTCTTGGCGACCGCGTGCTCGGGCTTGTCGTCGCCGATATGCTTTTCGAAAAATTTCCCGATGCGCCGGAAGGTGAAATCGCGCCGCGCTTCAATGCGCTGGTCGATGCGCGGACCTGCTCCGAAATCGGCATCGAAATGCAGCTGGAGGATCTGGTCCGCGCCGATTCTGCCTTGAAGATGCGGTCGCGCGGCTCGGGCGGAAACTATCTGGCGGATGCGGTCGAAGCGCTGATTGCGGCGGTTTACGTCGACGGTGGCATCGAGGCCGCGCGGCGGTTCGTCCTGCGCTATTGGGAACCGCGCTCGCATACGGTGATCGCAAAGCCGCTCAATCCGAAATCCGATCTGCAGGAATGGATTGCCAAGACCAGCGATATCAGACCCGAGTATGTGATCGACAAGCGCGAGGGACCCGACCATCAGCCGGTCTTCACTGTATCCTTGCAGGTCCGCGGCTTTGCGCCGATAAGCGGCACCGGCGGCTCGCGCAGGGCGGCCGAAGAAGCGGCGGCTTCGGCATTTCTTGTGCGCGAAGGCGTTTGGGCCGCCGCATCGGCCCAAAAATCGGGGGGCTCGCGGCCCTCCAGTGAAGGGAGCGCGGCATGACCGCTACCGAAGAGCCGGCGACCACAGCCGCCGCCACGCATTCCGGCTTTGTCGCGCTGATCGGCGCGCCCAATGCGGGCAAGTCGACCTTGGTCAACCAATTGGTCGGCGCCAAGGTGTCGATTGTCACCCACAAGGTGCAGACGACCCGCGCCATCGTGCGCGGCATCGCCACGCATGACAATGCGCAAATCGTTTTCGTCGATACGCCCGGCATCTTCAAGCCGAAGCGGAGGCTCGACACGGCGATGGTGACCACCGCCTGGGGTGGGGCCAAGGACGCCGATATCGTACTGCTTCTGATCGACGCCGAGCGCGGCATCAGGGGCGACGCCGACGCCATCCTCGAACGGCTGAAGGATGTGCGCCAGCCGATGGTGCTGATCCTCAACAAGGTCGACCGCGTCAAGCACGAAGCGCTGCTGGCTCTGTCGGCGGCAGCGAACGAAAGGGTGCCGTTCAAGCGCACCTTCATGGTGTCGGCGCTGACCGGTTCCGGCTGCAAGGACGTGCTCGATTATCTGGCCGAGTCTCTGCCGGTCGGTCCCCGGTACTATCCGGAAGACCAGATCTCGGACCTGCCGATGCGCCAGCTCGCGGCCGAGATCACGCGCGAGAAGCTTTATCTCAGGCTGCATCAGGAATTGCCCTATTCCTCGCATATCGAGACCGAGAAATGGGAAGAGAAGCCGGACGGCTCGGTGCGCATCGACCAGACCATCTATGTCGAGCGCGACAGCCAGAAGAAGATCGTTCTCGGCCACAAGGGCGAGACCATCCGCGCCATCGGCCAGGCGGCGCGCATGGAGATAGCAGGCATCCTCGAACAGAAGGTGCACCTGTTCCTGTTCGTCAAGGTGCGCGAGAACTGGGGCGACGACCCCGAGCGCTACCGCGAAATGGGGCTCGAGTTTCCGCGCTAGGCTCGATGGTCAGCAAGCCGAACATCGACATAACGCTTGTCAGCCGATTGATCGCCACGCAATTTCCCAAGTGGAAGGATCTTCCGGTCAGGCCGGTTGCATCAGGCGGATGGGACAACAGGACCTTTCATCTGGGCGGCGAGATGACCGTGCGACTGCCAAGCGCCGCGGCCTATTCCCTGCAGGTGGAAAAGGAGCATCGCTGGCTGCCGAGGCTCGCACCTCTGCTGCCGCTGCCGATCCCGGTGCCGCTGGCGATGGGAGTTCCGGCCGAAAGCTATCCCTGGCACTGGTCCGTCTACCGCTGGATCGAAGGCGAGACGGCAGAGCGCGAGCGGATTGCCACCCTGCCGCAATTTGCGACCGACCTGGCCGCGTTCCTGGTCGCCCTTCAGCGTATCGATGCCACCGGTGGACCGGCGCCGGGACAGCACAATTTCTTTCGCGGCGGAGCACTCAGCGTCTACGATGGCGAGGCCCGGCAAGCGATTGCCGCCCTCGACGGCAAGATCGACACGGCCGCAGCCAGTGCGGTGTGGGAGGCAGCACTTGCCGCACAATGGCACGGTGCGCCGGTCTGGTTCCACGGTGACGTCAGCTGGGGAAACCTGTTGGTCAGGCAAGGCCGATTGAGCGCGGTGATCGACTTCGGAACCTCCGGCGTCGGCGATCCCGCCTGCGATCTGGCGATTGCGTGGACGCTGTTTGAAGGCAAAAACCGGGAGGCGTTTCGTGCCGGGCTTCCGGCCGACGAGGCGATGTGGGCGCGCGGTCGTGGCTGGACGCTTTGGAAGGCGCTGATCACGGTCGCTGGACAGATCGACGCCAACCCTGTTGAGGTTGAGAAATCCTGTCACGTAATCGATGAAGTCCTTGCCGACCGCGCGCGCGAGCGTGAAGCGCCGAACGATAAGCCACTCTAGCCAACCAAAACCCAGTCCCGTCGCCAAACATCCGCCGTCGCATGGCGCGACCAGGGACATTCCGACCGACGCCATGCTTCCCGGGAGTGCCGATCCGCCTGATCGAGGCGGACGACCACGTCGCCCGTGTCGCCAAGGTCGACTGAGAGGCGTCACGGAGGAATCGTTTTGAACGTTTGGCTGCTGTCACAATCGGGGACACCACAGCGCTCCAGGGTTTCGATCGTCTTGGAAGAAGCAGACAGGCTTGGAAGCGTCATCCCGCTTTTCGCCTCGGCATCAGAGTGGGATTGGCGAATGGGCGTCACCTGGCGATAGAGGGGTCGGCAAGATTCAGGTCGATGTCGGCGAAAACCAGGTAGATATTCCACATTGTGCGGTCTTTTAGAAATATAAAACGTCGTAGTTATATTTAGTCGCGAAAGTATCCGTATATATATTCAATGTGTGACGTTGTGCCACTTGTGCCATTCGCCATCGCGGCAAGTGTTATTTGTGCAACACAGCATTAATCTGTTCGCGGAATTGGCATTATTTCGGAAATCGTCATTGAAGGCAGATGATCGATGGGTATGTTCGCCGCTGAAAAGGGCGAGCGGTGTGAGCCTTTTTCGTTGTGGGGGTGAGGCGGGAAAACATTGCCGCCAGCCACAAATCCGAAGCCATTTAAAACTATGACTGGAGAGGTCAGAAAATGAACATCAAGAGCCTCCTTCTCGGCTCAGCCGCGGCCCTGATCGCGGTCAGCGGCGCACGCGCCGCCGACGCTGTCGTCGTCGCCGAACCGGAACCGGCCGAATACGTCAAGATTTGCGACGTCTACGGCGCCGGCTACTTCTATATTCCGGGCACCGAGACCTGCCTGCGCATCGGCGGCTACCTCCGCTACGACATGGGCGTCGGCGATTCCGGCTCGCTCGATGGCGCCAACAACGTTCCCGATCACATGGACGGCGGAACGAACGACACCTGGTATAAGAACATGCGTTTCACGCTGAGGACTTATACCGGCCAGGAAACCGAGCTCGGCACGCTGAAAACCTTCACCGAAACTCGCTTCCAGTTCGGCAACTCCTCCGGCGACTATACCGACCAGACCCCGGCCAACAACGGCTGGCAGGCCGGCAACAAGACCACCACCCTCAATTTCGCCTGGATCCAGCTCGGTGGCCTGCGCGTCGGTAAGGATGAAACGGTATACGACCAGTTCATCGGTTATGCCGGCAATGTCATCCAGGACACGCTCATCCCGTATGGTGTCAAGGATACCAATCTCATCAGCTATTACTTCGACGCTGGCAGCGGCTTCACGGGCGTGGTCTCGCTTGAGGAAGGCACCGCCGTCAACACCATCGACAGCTATGTTCCGCATGTCGTCGGCGGCTTGAAGTACAAGGGCGACTGGGGTGCGATCACTGGCGTCGTGGCCTATGACAGCAACTATGAGGAAGTGGCCGGCAAGGTCCGTTTGGACGTCAACGTCAGCAAGGAACTGACGCTGTTCGTCATGGGCGGCTACGGCACCAACGACAACATCAACGACTTCGGCACAGGCCGTACCCAATACAAGCCGTGGGGCGGTAACTGGGCAGTCTGGGGTGGCGGCACCTACAAGTTCAACGAGAAGACCTCGTTCAACGCCCAGATTTCCTATGACGACTGGAAGAACCTCGGCGTCGCTGCCAACGTTGCCTATACCATTGTGCCCGGCTTTACGGTCACGACTGAAGTCGATTACCTCAATGCAGGAAAATTCGACGACTTCGACTTCAACAACTGGACCAAGGCCGACAAGAAGAGCAGCGTCGGCGGCATCGTCCGCTTCCAGCGCAATTTCTAGCAGATCGACTGACCTCACCAGCCCGCCCGCAGCACATCGCTGCGGGCGGTTTTTTATGCATTGGTGTGAGAGTTACCCAGGAGCCAAGCCCATACCTTGATTTCGCCACCCGATCGGTGAAAAGCTCCTGAAATGGAATGGCGCGACGAGGGAATCATTCTCGGCACCCGCAAGCATGGCGAAACCAGCGCCATTCTCGAGGTGCTGACGCGAGCGCATGGCCGTCATCTCGGCCTTGTTCGCGGCGGCCGTTCGCGCAAACAGCAGCCCGTCCTCCAGCCCGGCAATCGCGTCGACCTGTTGTGGCGTGCGCGCCTTGATGAACATCTCGGCACGTTCCAGGCCGAAGCGATCGAGATGAATGCTGCCCGGTTGATGGACAGCGCCGTCGCCGTCTACGGCTTGCAGACCATGGCCGCGCATCTGCGCCTGCTGCCCGAGCGCGACGCGCATGAAGGTCTCTACGAAACGCTTGCCGTGATGATCGTCCATCTCGACGACGCCGACGTTGCCGGAGAACTGGTGGCGCGCTTCGAGCTTCTGGTGCTGGACGAACTCGGCTTCGGCCTCGATCTCAGCCAATGCGCCGCCACCGGCACGCGACAGGACCTGGCCTATGTTTCGCCGAAGTCGGGACGCGCGGTATCGCGCGAAGCCGGTTTGCCAGGGCGCGACAGGATGCTGGCTCTGCCGGCCTTCCTGCAGCGCGGCTCCGGCCTGCGCGCGGATGCGGTTGATGTCGACGACGCCTTCCGGCTCACCGGCTTCTTCTTCAACCGCCACGTCTATGAGCCGCGCGGCATCGAGCCGCCGGACGCTCGTACCGGCTTCCTCGCCGCCTTGCGCAAACATCACGCACGCGGCAAGGCCATAGCTGGCGAGGACGCAGCCAGAGAAATCCTCACATGAGCGAAGTCGAACTTTATCCTGGCCGGGTCTCACCGCTCGGCCTCGGCACCATTCCGCACGCCGACATCCTGAAATACACCGGTTTGGAATTGCTGCAGCGCATCGTCGACGGCAAGTATCCGGCGCCGCCGATTTCCTTCCAGCTGAATTTCACTCTCACCGAAGTCTCGGAAGGGCGCGCTGTCTTTCGTGGCATGCCGAGCGAGCGCCATCTCAACCCGCTGGGCAGCGTGCATGGCGGCTGGGCGGCGACGCTGCTCGATTCGGCACTGGCCTGTGCCGTGCAGACGCTGCTCGAAAAGGGCGAGGCCTATACGACGGCGGAGTTCAAGGTGAATTTGACGCGTCCCATCACGCCGAAGACCGGCGAAGTGGTCTGCGAGGGCAGGGTTGTTCACAAGGGCCGCACGTTGGCGGTGTCGGAAGCGACGCTGAAGGATGGCGGCGGCAAGCTGCTGGCTTTCGGCACCGAAACATGCTCGATCTTTCCGGCCGCCAATCTGGCGGCGCGCTGAGTTTTCTGGCCGTTTGGCCGCCGCATTTGCATGTCAGTGAGACGAAACGTCAGTGAAAACTGGCCTGGTTTGGGGGAACCGCCATGTTTGAGAGCCTGATCGGCCTTGTCGCCATCATCGCCTTGTTCGTCATCATTTCGCGCCAGCAGAGCCGCATCGGCCTTGTCGAGCGCGAGCTTGGCGCGCTGCGCAGCCTTGTGCTCTCGGGAGCCGTGCCGCCTGCGGCCAAGCCGTCCGAACAGACGGTGGCCGACAACGTGCCCGCCGATGTGATTCCAGCCGTTGCGGCAGCGGCCGACATTCCCTCTCCAGCGACAAGCGAGCCGGTCGCCGCACCGGCGCCACCCACGGAAACGGAAGACTCGACCGGCGAGATCGTGTCCGGGCCGTGGACCGCTCCAGAACCGGCGCCGAAGGCGGTGGAACCCGCGGAGCTTCCCGGAGCGACGAAAGCCGCCCGCCAATCCGATGTCGAAACCGCGCTCGGCACCCGCTGGGCGGTCTGGGTCGGCGGCATCGCCCTGGCGCTGGGCGGTCTGTTCCTGATCCGCTACACCATCGAAGCCGGCATTTTCGGCCCCGGCGTACGGCTGACCATGGCCGGCGCGCTCGGCCTTGTGCTGGTCGTGGGCGGCGAGTTCGTCCGCCGCACCGGCTTCAAGATGCCCGTACAAGGCGCCGCGGGCGCCTATATTCCGGCGATCTTGACAGCGGCCGGTGCCTTCATCCTGTTCGGCACCGTCTACGCCGCGCATGGCATTTACGGTTTCATCGGGCCGGCGCTCGCCTTCACGCTGCTTGGGGCCATCGGTGTGGCAACCATTGCCGCTGCGCTCGTCCACGGCCAGGCGCTGGCCGGCGTCGGCCTTGTCGGCGCCATGGTGACGCCGGTGCTCGTCGCCTCGCAGGCACCCAATCCCTGGGCGCTGTTCGGCTATCTCGCCATCGTGCTTGCCGCCACCGGCGTCATCGCCCGCATGCGCGACTGGAAGTTGCTGATGGCGGCTGCCTTTTTCGGCACCGGTGTCTGGACCATTCTCTATATGACCGATGCGCCGGGGGCGAACCTCTCTGCGATCCTGCTCATCGACGCCGTCACGCTGGCCGTGCTCGCCCTTGTCTGGCTCGCTCGCCGTGGCGACGAAACCACGCCAGACAGGGCTTTCGACTGGCCGTCCATCGTGCCTGGCCTGTTCGTCGCATTCTCGGCACTGGGCCTGTCGGTAGACCCGGCCTTTGCTGCCGCCGGCTATGCCTTGCCGGGCGCGGTGGTGATCGCCGCGATGGTGGCGGTCACGCTTTATCGTCCGCTGGCGCTGCCGCTCCTCTATGCCGCGGGACTGGTCACGGTGCTGATCTATCTCGGCATTATCCCGCCAACCTCGATCGCTTCCGATTTTTCGGGCGGCGCCCTGGGCGTCGACGGACTGCCGGTGGCCACGTCCAACGCGCTGACCTTGCGCATCGGCATCGCACTCGGCCTGGTCTTCATCGGCGCCGGCTTCTGGGCCGCGCGCCGGTTCGCCGCTGGGACACAGATACGTGCGGCCTCATGGGCGGCGTGGGGCGTCATCGTCCCGCTGGTCGTCCTGCTGGCGCTCTGGTTCACTTTCGGCAATCTCGACCGTGACCCTGTCTACGCCGCCGCAGCGGCACTGTTGGTCGTCATTTTCGCCGCCGGCGGCGAGTGGATCGCGCGGGCCGAGGAGCCGCCGCTCAAGGGCGGTGTCGCGGTCTCGTTTGCCCTGGGCGGCGCGGCCATCGCCGGGCTCCTGCTCATGCATATGGCTTTCGATTCCGGCTGGACCACCATCCTGCTCGGTGCGGCGGCCATCGTGCCGGCGCTGGCCACGCGCTGGCGCTCCTATCCGGTGCTCGGCTGGATTTCGGTCGGCGCGGTGATCGCGGTGCTTGGCCGTGTCGCCTTCGACCCGACCATTGTCGGCGCCGGCTTCCTGTCGACGACGCCGGTGTTCAACTGGCTGCTGCCGGGCTACGGCGTGCCCGCACTGGCCTTCGGCTTCGCCGCGTGGCAGCTAGCGCGCACCACCAACGGCCGACCGCGCCTTGCCATGGAAGCGGCGGCGGCGCTGTTTGCGCTGCTCACGCTCGCCATGCTGGTGCGCCACGCCATGCATGGCGGCGTCATCGACACGGGTGCCATGACGCTCGCCGAACAGTCGATCTACACCCTGATCGCCATCGGCGCCGGCGCCATCCTGGTCGCCATCGACATGCGCTCGCCAAGCTCGGTGCTGCGCTATGGTTCGATGGCCGCCGGTGTGGCCTCGGTCGCTTTCATCGTTGTCAGGCATTTCGTGGTGCTGAATCCTTTGCTTACCGACGAATCGACCGGCCGTATCCCGGTGTTCAACCTGTTGTTCCTCGCCTATCTCCTGCCGGCGGTCGCCGCCGGGGGACTGGCGCTCTACGCCAGGGACAAGCGGCCAAAATGGTATGCGCAGATGCTGGCCGTGGTGTCTGCCGCGCTTGCCTTCGCCTATGCCACGCTGTCGGTGAGGCGCCTGTTCAAGGGCGAATTCATCGGCCTGTGGAGCGGCCTCGGCCAGTTGGAAACCTACACCTATTCGGCGCTCTGGCTGGTGATTGGCGTTGCGCTGCTCTCAGCTGGCGTCTGGCTGAAATCGCAGGTGCTGCGCATCGCTTCGGCCGCGCTGATCGCGATCGCCGTGCTGAAGGTCTTCATATTCGACATGTCGGAGTTGGAAGGCGTACTCCGGGCGCTATCCTTCATCGGCCTCGGCGCGGTTCTGATCGGTATCGGCCTGTTCTATCAGCGGCTTTTGACACGGGCGGCGAGGGAAAACGGATAAAGGCAAGCAAGAACAATAAGATTTCACCCCGACCGGGAATAAATCGGCACTCGCCAGCGTTATCTCATTGCTTGGGTGACCGGGGCGGGAGACCGCTTCGCGCTGGCCGCTTGCGCCGCGCCCGGAAGGCGCGTTCAATCCAGATCAACAAGGGCGACCTCGAAACCAGCGGTCATGGACGAAAAGAAGGCAGCAATCCTTGGCGAAATACCGCGCCTGCGCCGTTACGCACGCTCGCTTTTGCGCGACCGCGACGCTGCCGACGACCTTGTCCAGGAT
>NZ_RZPB01000188.1:0-8982 GCF_003998535.1 Mesorhizobium sp. M7A.F.Ca.AU.002.02.1.1
GCCATGGATGAGAACCCGTTGTCCGGATTTGAGGCCGCCATGATCGAAAAGGCCTTGCCATGCGGTGATGCCGGCAAGCGGCACCGCCGCGGCTTCGACATGGCTTAGACGATCCGGTTTGGCAGCCGCCTCCGTCGCCTTGACCACGACATATTCGGCATTGCCGCCCCGGTCATGACCAAGCATCGCAAACAACGGGTCGCCCTTCTTCAACGTATGCGCCCGCGTACCGCATATTTCCACCGTGCCGGATACGTCGCGCCCGAGCGTGACCGGCAGGGTCTCGCTCACCGACCCTTCGCGGGTCTTGTAGTCGATCGGATTGACGCTTGCGGCGCGGACCCTGAGCACAACCTCGTCGTCAAGGGGCTGAGGCGAGGGGACCTGATCGATCGAAAGAACCTCAGGTCCGCCAAAAGCGTGGATGCGGATTGCTTTCATGTCGGCATACCTCCTGTTGTCTGGCTTTCGGCGACGCTGTCTGCAGGGCTGTCGTCAGCGGCTGTGCAGCCGAGGTTGCGGCGGCAGGCACGCTGGCCTCCCGGCGGGCCACCGTCAGATGATTTTCCACCATCATCGGCGACCCAGCGGGATGCCAATTTGTCGGCGGCCAATCCGTCACGATCAGGCCGCCGCAAGGACGCCCAGTCCTGCTAGGCCGTAGACTGCGTCGGCGGGTTCTGGTTCATCATCCACAGCTCGATCGCAGCCAGAACCGCGACCAGAACGCCGATTACAACATGCACGCCCATGGCTGTGGTTGCCTGGAATCCAAGCACCCAGGGAGACACGACTACCCAAAGACCCACAACGAGGTTCAGCCATTCCTCCCAGACAGCAAAGGCGAAGAGGGCGGCAACCGAAAGCACGACAATCACGATGCCGCTGCCCATGGCATTCTGGGACTGTGTCCCTGCCGCGAAGGCGAATATCCATGGAGAGAAGAAGAGAATTGCTCCGAGGACCAGATTTGCTACGTCACAGAGCTTGGCATTTGACCATTGGTTCATGATTTTCTCCATCAAGCGTGCTCTCCACGCTTCCGAAGCTCAATCGGCGGCCTTGAAACCGTCGGTCACATGGCGGCAAGGCTACAACCAGACTTGCTGGCTTTCTAACTGGAGAGCAGGCCGTTGGTTCCAACCAATCGGCCTGGCACGGCACCGGGAACTCTCCTCGCCAGGAGCATTCAGCCACTCCCGATCCGTTCGCGACATACAACGCGGCGGGAAGATGCGAGGCGCAGGCGATTACCCATGTGATCGCCTCTCGATCATAGTCGTCACCCGGAGCGCCAGTCCTCGAAGAAGACGTTCAATGTAAGCGTGATGTGTTCGCGTTCTGGCAGCCTTCTGTGCCGCTTCCTTCCTGCCGCGGGTACCCTTGGTCCGCACTGCCTTGCGCGCGGCGGCGGAACGACCGGATGCGCCTTTCGTTTCGGCGGCCTTCTCGGCGGCGGCCGCCCGCGCCATGGGCGCGCGTTGTCTCTGGGGACCAACGCGCCGAGGTTACAAATGAACCTATCCCAGCCTTTGGCTTGCCGACATCGACGACGCGCGGGGAGTCAGACGCTGGCAAACCTCGGAGATCGGGATCGATACCGGTTCACGACGGGTTGCTGATCAATGCGCATGGTTCGCATGCCGAAGCGGACGTCACGGCTGCGTGCAAATCGGCACTGGCTGCGGCGGCGGTGCCGGATGATCCTTCCTGTATTGGGCGATGATCGGCTCGAGGGTCTTTCGCGGCCAGAATTTCGGTGTGCCGATTTCCTTCAGGCAGGACGCGTTCCAATAGGCGCCCGGCTGTGAATGGTTGGCTGCGACCGCGGCGATGTCGCGCGATTCCGGGTAGATGTAGAGCGTCGTCGGATTGTCCTTGACCATCGGGATAATCTGCTGCGCATCCGCCGGCGACCAACTGGTGCAGCCATTGCTGCGGCCGCCGGCATAATCCACCAGCTTGCCGAACGGTACGAAGCCGTCATGGTCGGCATGCGAGCTGTTCGGATTTTTGCGCAGGCACAGGCCGTGCAGCACCTGGGCCGCGTGGCCGCCGATCACCCGCTGCCTGGCGTTCGCGGCTTCGCCTTCGCCGTCGAACTGGATGAAGGTGCGCTGGAAAGCCACGTCCCGTTTCGCACCAGTGCGGTAATAACCCTTGAACGAGGTTTTCGCCTCGCGGGTCATATAGGCGCCGCCGGCCGTCAACGATGAATCCATCGCATTGCCGAAGTTCCTAGCGCACCGCTTGCCATTCGAAAAATCGACGACGCCCTTCAGATTCCGCCCGCTGCCATGACCCGACGAAATCGCGCGGAAGGACTCGCTGGCCTCGCAGATGACGTAGTAGCGGCGGCCGAGCACGCCATTGCCCAGATCGCTGGGGCGTGTCGCATCCATGGCGAAGTAGCAGGGGTTCTTGACGGCCCCTTGGGCGACCTTCTTCCGATAAAGCGCGCGGGCTCGTTCGAGGACAATTTGTGAGATCTGGCCCTCGCTGTTGCCGACATGAGCCTGCAACCAGGCCGGAACGTCAGATGATGCGGCAAAGGATCGAGCCGACACCGTCACGGCGATGACGGCGACGAAAAAGCTGGCGACGACGCCCAGACAAACAGATCTCAACCGCACCGGATCAATTCTCCTGTCGAAGCGAATGGCGATTTCTTGCGGTATTGCCGCGAGAATCGATCATAGATGGCCTCGCATTATCAGGCGAAACACATCTTGTTTAGCGCGCCCGCATGAAGATCCGCAAAGCAGGTCGACGCATGCAACGGCCCTACGCCGACATGCTGGCTCCAGGCTTGCGGCGGACGTCTTCGTATCCTTGAAGCAGGGCAACGAACTCGGGTTGGCGGGTTCCTTCGAGCTCGTCGGCGCGTTGGCTGACGGAGCATCAAACGAAAAACCCGCCTGTGCGGCGGGCCATCGGCGCAAATCAGCACCATGGACAAATATGTACCATAGCTGAGTGCAGGGAGTCAAGAAAAAATTCCTATCGCGAAAAGCCGCGGGTTCGGAACCTGATCTCTCGAGTTCCGCGATTTTCGATACGCAGGGATTGAGCTATCATCTGATTCTGGCGTGGCTCACGCCTCCTCCCTCCGCCGGGAAAGCATCATCCATGCAGGGCTCTCTCATCACCGAACCAACTGTTCGAGCGCTTGGCATAAGGAGGGGTTGCGAAAACGGCTCGCACCAGGAGGTTTGTCATGAAGCTGTCCGCGCCCATCTATCATCTGAAGCGTCAAGCCAGGCTGTTGTCCCGCGAGGCCAAAATTCCGCTCCACGAAGCGCTTGACCGTGTTGCAGTACGGGAAGGCTTCGCCAGTTGGAGCCTGCTTGCGGCCAAGGCAGCCGGGGCGGCGCCTGCCGGCACACTGTTTGCGCAACTTGCGCCCGGCGATCTGGTCCTGGTGGGTGCACGACCCGGCCACGGCAAGACGCTGATGAGTCTCGAACTGGCAATCGAAGCCATGAAGTCCGGCAGTCGGGGCGTGTTCTTCACGCTGGAGTATACGCAGCGGGATGTGCTCGACCGATTTCGAGCCATCGGGGCAGACCCGGTGCAGTTCAACGACCGGTTCGTGTTCGACAATTCCGACGCCATCAGCGCCGACTACATCGTCAAGGCATTGGGCTCGGCGCCGCGCGGCACGCTGGTGGTGATCGACTACCTGCAACTGCTCGACCAAAAGCGGCAAAATCCGGAGCTGATGGCGCAGGTTCGCACGCTGAAAGCGTTTGCCGGCGACAGGGGATTGATCCTCGTCTTCATCTCGCAGATCGACCGGTCCTACGACCCGGCGCAGAAGCCGGTTCCCGATATCGGCGATGTGCGGTTGCCGAACCCTCTGGATCTGTCGCTGTTCAACAAGACCTGCTTCCTGAACAAGGGCGAGATCCGGTTCCACGCGGCAGGCTGACGATCGGGTCAGCCAAGCCTTCATTGGGCGGCTGCTACCAAGTTCAGCTCAACCGATGCCGGATTGTGCTGCGCGCGCAACGTTTCGGCCGCCTGGCGAACCACTTCGGATATAAGCATCAGCTGTTTGGCGATCGGGCTTGTCTTGCGCCAGATCATGCCGATCGTCCGCGACGGTTGGGGGTTGGCAAAGTGGGCGACAGACACCGCCGCCGAGCGCGTCTCCACCGGCACGGCCATTTCGGGAATCAAGGTGACGCCGACACCGGCGCCGACCATCTGCACCAGGGTCGACAGCGAGCTGCCGTCCAGCAACTCCCTTGGCCGCGCCGAATGCATGTTGCAGAACGACAGCGCCTGGTCGCGAAAACAATGGCCTTCCTCCAGCAGGAGCAGCCGCATCTCGCGCAGCATTTCGCGGTTGGGGACCGGCTTTCCCTCGTCCTCGCCGGGCCGGACCAGCACGAAGTTCTCGGCAAACAGCACGATTTCCGTCAGCGAGGGTTCCGACACCGGCAAGGCGACGATGGCCGCGTCAAGCCGGCCGTCGGCCAGTTCCTGGATCAGCTTTTGCGTTTGCGTTTCGCGCACGTGGATATCGAGCCCGTCATGCATGCGGGCGAGGTTGCCGATGATGGCAGGCAGGAGGTAGGGTGCGATCGTCGGGATCACGCCGATGCGCAACCGTCCCACCAGCCGGTCGCGCGAGGCGCGGGCCAGATCCGTCAGCTCATCCACCGAGCGCAGGATGTCGCGGACGCGCAAGGCGAATTCCTCGCCGAAATTGGTCAGCCGGACCTGGCGTGGGCCTCTTTGGAAAAGCTCCGTGCCCAGCGTTTCCTCCAACTCCCGGATCTGCACCGAGATGGCGGGCTGCGAGATCGAGCAGGCATCGGCGGCGCGGCCGAAATGATTGTGCCGGGCCAGCGCCTCGAAATAACGCAGCTGCTTCAGCGTCAGGTTTGTCATAATGTCATCTTATCGCTGCAATCAGGAAATCCAACTTAAATTAATCAAGCGGCTTTGCTATAGGAGTCGTAACGAAGATGAGGAGCAGCCGGGACCGCCTGGTGAGGCGCATGCCCGCAGCAACAGGACATCCAACATATTCGGTCGCGTATCGGGCTCAGGTCATCGCGCCAGCCATGAAACGGACCGCCTACAGGGACATTTTTGTGTCCCTGTTCACGCAGCAGTTGAACAGCTCAACACAGCCACGATCGGAGAGAAGAACATGGACGCACAGACCGATGATCCCAGTGCCGGCAAATGCCCCGTTGCGCACGGATCCTCCAGCAGGACGAACCGTGACTGGTGGCCGAACCAACTGGACCTTGGCGTTCTCCATCAGCAGTCGAACCTTTCGGACCCGATGGGCGAAGAGTTCGACTATGCCGAGGAATTCAAGTCGCTCGATCTCGATGCGGTGATCAAGGACCTGCACCAGGTGATGACGGATTCGCAGGATTGGTGGCCGGCCGACTTCGGCCATTACGGGCCGCTGTTCATCCGCATGGCCTGGCACAGTGCCGGCACCTACCGCATCGGCGACGGCCGTGGCGGCGCCGGGGCCGGCCAGCAGCGTTTTGCTCCGCTCAACAGCTGGCCGGACAATGCCAATCTCGACAAGGCGCGCCGGCTGCTGTGGCCGGTCAAGCAGAAATATGGGCGCAAGATCTCCTGGGCCGACCTGCTGATCCTCACCGGCAACGTCGCGCTGGAATCGATGGGCTTCAAGACCTTCGGTTTCGCTGGCGGCCGCGCCGACGTCTGGGAACCCGAACAGGACGTCGATTGGGGTTCGGAAACCAAGTGGCTCGACGACAAGCGCTACTCCGGCGACCGCGAACTCCAGGGCCATCTCGGCGCCGTCCAGATGGGACTGATCTATGTCAATCCGGAAGGGCCGAACGGCAAGCCGGATCCGCTGGCCTCGGCACGCGATATTCGCGAGACGTTCGGCCGCATGGCCATGAACGACGAGGAGACCGTGGCGCTGATCGCCGGCGGCCACACCTTCGGCAAAACCCACGGCGCCGGCGATGCCTCGCTTGTGGGTGCGGAGCCGGAAGGCGCCGGCATCGAGGCGCAGGGCCTCGGCTGGTCGAGCAAGCATGCCACGGGCATCGCCGGCGATGCCATCACCTCGGGCCTCGAGGTGACCTGGACCACGACGCCGACCAAGTGGAGCAACAACTTCTTCGACAATCTGTTCAACTTCGAATGGGAGCTGACCACGAGCCCGGCGGGCGCTCATCAGTGGACGCCGAAGGGCGGCGCCGGCGCCGGAACCGTGCCGGATGCCCACGATCCGTCCAAGCGCCGCGCGCCTGCCATGCTGACGACCGATCTCGCGCTGCGGGTCGATCCGGCCTACGAGAAGATCTCGCGGCGCTTCCATGAGCATCCGGACCAGTTCGCCGACGCCTTTGCCCGCGCATGGTTCAAGCTGACCCATCGCGACATGGGTCCGGTCGTTCGCTATCTCGGCCCGCTCGTGCCCAAGGAAGAACTGATCTGGCAGGATCCGATCCCCGCGGTCGACCACGAACTGGTCGGCGAGCAGGACATTGCGTCGCTGAAGGCGAAGATCCTGGCATCGGGCCTGTCGGTTTCCGAATTGGTCTCGACGGCGTGGGCCTCGGCCTCGACGTTCCGCAATTCCGACAAGCGCGGTGGTGCCAATGGTGCACGCATCCGGCTGGCGCCGCAGAAGGATTGGGAGGTTAACCAGCCGGCGGAACTGTCGAAGGTGCTGGCCAGGCTGGAAGCCATCCAGAAGGAGTTCAACGCGGCACAGACCGGCGGGAAAAAGATCTCGCTGGCCGACCTCATCGTTCTCGGCGGTGTCGCCGCTGTCGAGAAGGCGGCGAAGGATGGCGGCCACGAGGCCAAGGTGCCGTTCACGCCGGGTCGCATGGATGCTTCGCAGGAACAGACGGATGTCCATTCCTTTGCCGCGCTCGAGCCGAAAGTCGATGGCTTCCGCAACTATGTCAGGGGCAAGCAGCCGATGTCGGTCGAAGCCATGCTGGTCGACCGGGCGCAATTGCTGTCGCTGACCGCACCCGAAATGACGGTGCTGGTCGGCGGTCTTCGTGTGCTCGGCGCCAACACGGCCAACTCGAAGCACGGCGTGTTCACCGACCGGCCGGGTACGTTGACCAACGACTTCTTCGTCAACCTGCTCAGCATGAACACGGTCTGGGATCCGGCCGCCGGCTCCGACGAAGTCTACGAGGCGCGTGACCGCAAGACCAAGGCGGTCAAGTGGACCGGCACCCGTGCCGACCTGATCTTCGGCTCGCACGCCCAATTGCGCGCGCTTGCCGAGGTCTACGGGTCGGCGGACGCCAAGGCGAAATTCACCAGGGATTTCGTTGCGGCATGGACCAAGGTGATGAACGCCGACCGCTTCGACATCGCCTGAGATCGCTAAAGGTGCTCCGGCGCGGCCGCGCCGGATCGCCGGTCCTCCCAAGGACACAACGCCAGGGCCGCGTTTCCAGTGATGGGAGCGCGGCCTTTGTCGTATGGGGCCGCGCTTTGGTGGACCGTGCCTCCCTGGTCAAGCATGCTATTTTGTGGGCATCGCGTCTGCACCGGTGCACCATGATCGAAATCGTCAAACCCGCGTTCGAACATCTGCCGTCCTACAAGGCGGCACTCGAACGCGGCTGGTCGCCGGACAATGTGCGATTGCTGGAAGCGACGCGCGAGCAGCTTGCGGCAATCGAAAGGGATCCCGTGGCTTTTCTCGCCGACCTCGATGATCCCCAGGCCAGGGGCGGTCCGATCACCTTGCCTGACGGCAAAAAGGTGCCGCGCCTGCCAGGCTTCCGCCGCTGGATCTGGGACGGCGAGGCGTCGGGCTCGATCGGCTTTCGCTGGCAGAAGGGTACGTCGGACCTGCCGCCGCATGTGCTCGGCCATATCGGCTATGCGGTGGTGCCGTGGAAGCGGCGGCGCGGCTACGCTACACAGGCGCTGCGCCTGATGCTGGAGGAGGCGAGGGCGGTCGGCCTGGCTCACGTCGAGATCACCGCCAAACCGGGCAATCCGGCCTCGCACAAGGTGATCCTGGCCAATGGCGGCAAGCTCGTCGAACGCTTTTTCGAGGACGCCGCCTATGGCGGAGCGGAAAGTTTGCGGTTCCGGATCGAGCTGTAGGATGTATCTCAACCATGCTCATCGGCGCACAGCGCATGATCCGACAGCGCGCGGATGACGTAGCAGTCGCCGACCGTCTGGCCATTGCAGCACGTGGCGATGCGTTCGAGCTCGGCCTCGAGCCGCTTCAACTGGGCAATCTTTTCCCGCACCGAGATCAGTTGCTCCTCGGCGATCTTGTCGGCGTGGCCGCAGGGTTGCTCGGGGTGGCCGCTCAAATCGATCAGAGAGCGGATGTCCTCGACGGCGAAACCGAGATCGCGGGCGTGGCGGATGAAGGCCAACCGCTCCAGCTCCTGCCTGGAATAGCGGCGCTGGTTGCCTTCCGAGCGCTCGGGTGCGGCAACAAGGCCCATCTGCTCGTAGTAGCGGATGGTCGGCACCTTGACCCCGGTGCGGCGCGAGAGATCACCGATCGAAAACATGAATTGCCTCTTGAAGCTCTAGTGACTAGAGCAATTACAGTGCCTGACATCAGCGTTCAAGACCCATGCGGCGACGCCGCGCGGGCAAGACAGACAGGTGATGTGATGACGGCGCCCCTCGACCAGGTAAAAATCAGGCAGACGCGGTTCAAGATCGGCGGCATGGATTGCGCCTCTTGCGCAACCAAGATCGATACGGCGGTGCGTCGCCTAGACGGCGTCGCCGATGTCTCGGTTTCGGTGACCGGTGCCAGCATGACGGTCAGCCATGGCGGCGCGTTGCCGGAAGGCAGGGTGCTGCAGCAGGTGGCTCGGCTCGGCTACGGCATCGTCAGGGCAGAGGCACATGTATCGCCGATGTCAGACAAGGCGCACGCCGATCACGTCCACAATGACCATGAAGGCCACGATCATGCGAGCCACGATCCCGATCCCGATCATGGCCATTCCGAGACCT
>NZ_RZPB01000189.1:0-8970 GCF_003998535.1 Mesorhizobium sp. M7A.F.Ca.AU.002.02.1.1
CATCTACGCCTCCGATCATTCCTCCTTCGCGCTGCCCGAGATCCGAGCCGGCACGCTGGCCGACGCGGCGACGATCAAGCTGCCGAAGCGCATCCCCTACCATGTCGCCATGGACCTTCTGCTCACCGGCCGCTGGATGGATGTCGCTGAAGCGCATCGCTGGGGCTTGGTCAACGAAGTGCTGCCCAAGGAAAAGCTGGAAGATCGCGTCTGGGAGATCGCCCGGCTGCTCGCAGGCGGCCCACCGCTGGTGTTTGCCGCGATCAAGGAGACGGCGCGCGTGGCCGAGGCGCTGACCTTCCAGGACGCCATGAACAAGGTGACCCGCCGGCAATTGCCGACGGTCGATGCGCTCTATGGCTCCGAGGACAATATGGAGGGTTTTCGCGCTTTTGCGGAGAAGCGGGAGCCGGTGTGGAAGGGGAAGTGAGGATTGTTGCCGAAATGACGGCGCTTATCCCCCTCTGTCCTGCCGGACATCTCCCCCTCAAGGGGGGAGATTGGCAGCTTCGATCTCTGCACTCTTCTTGCGACGCCGAAGGTTGGCGAAAGCCTTCGCAACATCCGATCTCCCCCCTTGAGGGGGAGATGTCCGGCAGGACAGAGGGGGGCGCCCAGGCTCAGCCTTGGCCGCCTCTCCAGCACCCATGACCGACTACATCAAGCTCATCGACGCCGAGACCTGGGCCTTCATCGAGCGCACCAATTCCTATTACCCGCCCGATACGATCGACTACACGATCGTGCAGCAGCGCGAGATTTACGACCGCATGTGCCGGGAATTCTTTGCCGGCTACCCCGAGGGCGTCGCTGTCGAAACCTCCGCCATTGCAACGCCGACGCACGATATCCCGATCCGTATCTACCGAAGCCCACTTCAGGCAGGCGTGACGGTGCTCTATGTCCATGGCGGTGGCTTCATCCTTGGTGGGCTGGACAGCCATGACGATGTTTGCGCGGAGCTGTGCTCGCGCACAGGCTATGAGGTGGTCTCCGTAGATTACCGGCTGGCGCCGGAACATTTGCATCCAGCCGCCTTTGACGATGCCATGAGCGCCTTCGAATGGGCCGCCGCCAATCGCGATCATCCTATCGTGCTCTGCGGCGACAGCGCCGGCGGCAATCTCTGCGCCGCCGTCAGTCACGCCACGCGCGGCCATTCGAAAAGGCCGGTCGGCCAGGTGCTGATCTATCCCGGCCTCGGCGGAAACCGCTCGAAAGGCTCCTATGTCAAGCACGCCGAAGCGCCGATGCTGACCGTGCGCGATCTCGAATTCTACAAGCACATTCGCACTGGAGGGCAAGACCGTAGCGGCGATGCGACGCTGGCCCCGCTTGCCGACACCGATTTCTCCAACTTGCCGGAGACAGTGCTGATCACCGCCGAATGCGACCCGCTGTCATCGGATGGCGAGACCTATCGCGACCTGATCATCACGGCAGGTGGCCACGCGACGTGGTTCGAGGAGCCGGGATTGGTGCACGGCTATCTCAGAGCCCGGCACACGGTTGGCCGCGCCCGCACCAGCTTCACCCGGATCGTCGGTGCGGTGACCGCGCTTGGACAGGGCGACTGGCGCTGGTGATCGCGGCCAAACTCTGAGGACCAAGTGACGCCCCTTCACGCCACCGAGGCAGCCGCTGCCCGGCCGGCGCTGCGGCCGGAAAAGATGCAGCCGCCGAGGAAGGTGCCTTCGAGCGCCGCATAGCCATGCACGCCGCCGCCGCCGAAACCGGCGGCTTCGCCGACGGCATAGAGCCCGGCTACCGGCTGGCCATCTGCCCCCAGCACGCGGCTGTCGAGATCGGTCTGCAGGCCGCCCAGCGTCTTGCGGGTCAGGATGTTAAGCCGCACCGCGATCAGCGGGCCATTTGCCGGATCGAGCATCTTGTGCGGCTTGGCCGTGCGGATCAGCCGGTCGCCGAGATAGGCGCGCGCGCCGCGCAGAGCGGTGATCTGCATATCCTTGGAGAACAGGTTGTCGAGCTGCCTATCGCGGGCGTGGATCTCGCGCTCGACTTGAGCCACCTCAAGCAGCGCCTCGCCGCCGGCCAGCGCGTTCATGCGCGCGACCAGCGCCGGCAAATCGGCCTCGACGATGAAGTCCTCGCCCTTTTCCATGAACGCCTTGACGGGGCCCGGAATGCCCGATGTGGCGCGGCCGAGCACCTGGCGCCAGCTCTTGCCGGTCAGATCGGGGTTCTGCTCGGAGCCCGACAGCGCGAACTCCTTCTGGATGATCTTCTTGGTCAGGATGAACCAGGAGTAGTCGAAGCCGGTGCTCATGATGTGGGAGAGCGTGCCCAGAGTGTCGAAGCCGGGATAGAGCGGCACCGGCAGGCGCTTGCCGCGCGCATCGAGCCACAGCGATGATGGGCCGGGCAGGATGCGTATCGCATGGTCGGTCCAGATCGGCGCCCAGTTCTTGATGCCCTCGACATAGTGCCACATGCGGTCGCGGTTGATGATCGAGCCGCCGGCCCGTTCCGTGATCGCCAGCATGCGGCCGTCGACGTGGTCGGGCACGCCGGTGATCATGCGCTTGGGCGCCGCGCCCAGCCGCTGCGGCCAGTTTTCCCGTACAAGCTGATGGTTGGCGCCGATGCCGCCGGAAGCGACGATCACGGCTTGCGCGCGAAGCTCGAAATCTCCTGATATTTCGCGCGAACTCTTGTGGCCGCGCTCGGCGGTGCTCGGTTGCAGGATGTCGCCGCGCACCCCGTCGACAGTCGCACCCGTGCGGGTCAATTCATCGACCCGATGGCGGAATTTGAAACTGATCAGTCCGCGCTTCTGCGCCTCGCGCACGCGCTGTACGAAAGGTTCGAGAACGCCGGGGCCCGTGCCCCAGGTGATGTGGAAGCGCGGCACCGAATTGCCGTGGCCGATGGCATTGCCGCCGCCTCGCTCGGCCCAGCCGACCACGGGAAAGAATTTCAGGCCGCGCTGTATCAGCCAGGAGCGTTTTTCGCCGGCGGCAAAGCCGACATAGGCTTCCGCCCATTTGCGCGGCCAGAAATCCTCGGGCCGATCGAAAGCCGCGGTGCCCAGCCAGTCTTCCAGCGCCAGGTCATGCGAATCGCGGATGCGCATGCGCCGCTGCTCGGGCGAATCGACGAGGAAAAGGCCGCCGAACGACCAGAATGCCTGGCCGCCGAGCGACTGCTCCGGCTCCTGGTCGACGATGATGATTTTCTTGCCGGCCTCGGCAAGCTCGGCGGCGGCAACCAGCCCTGCAAGGCCGGCGCCGACAATGATCACGTCCGCATCGTCAGCCATTTTTCCTCCCAGAATTAGCCGGCTATTTCAATGCAAGGAATTCAGACGGTCTCCCAGCCTTCTTTGCCGCCGGCGCGGAAGATGGCGTCGATGACTTTCTGGTTGAGCACCGATTCCTCCAGCGTGAAGACGCGCTCCTTGCCGCCCTGTGCTGCACGCGCGAAGGTCTCGACCTCCAGCCGGTACTGCTGCGTGCCGGGAAAGCGGAAAACCTGCGCCTCGGTGTGGTTCTGGTTGTGCAGTTCGACGCGGTGGTGGTCGTAGAGCCCGGCATTGAAAGGCGAGAACAACTCGATGAAACCCTTCTCGCCGTGGAACACCATCACCTGGCGCGCCGCCATCTGCGTCGACAGATAGAACGACAGCTCGAAGTCACCGAAATCGGCACGGATCGAGGAGTAGATGTCGGTGCCGAATGTCTTGTCGCGCTCGATCGTCGCCTGCACGCGCAGCGGCTCCTTGCCGGTGGAAAAGCGCGTCGACACGGTCGGGTAAACGCCGATGTCGGGCAGCGCGCCGCCGCCGAGGTCGAGCTGGTTGCGCATGTTGCTGGGGTCGACGTTGTAGTAGGAGAACGCGCCCTGCACATGGCGCAGCCGGCCGATGGCGCCGCTGGCGATGAGCTCGCGCACCTTGATCCATTGCGGGTGGTAGATGACCATGAAGGCTTCGCAGACCAGCACCTTTTTCTGGTCGCGCAGCTTGATCAGCGGCAGGATGTCCTTGGCGTCGAGCGCCAGCGGCTTTTCGACCAGCACATGCTTGCCGGCTTCGATGGCCTTGGCCGACCACTCGACATGCTGCGAGGTCGGCAGCGGGATGTAGACGCCGTCTACTTCTTTCGAGGCGAGCAGTTCCTCATAGGAGCCGAAGGCATGGCGTGCACCGAAGCGGTCGGCCAGCGCCTTGGCCTTCGACAGGTCGCGGCTGGCGATCGCCGACAGCACGCCATTCTCCGCCTCGACCATCGCCGGCAACAAATGCTCGCGGCCGATCTTGGCCGTCGACAACACACCCCATCGGAACATCAGGTTTCTCCATCACGATTACAGGCGACGAGGTTTGCCCGAAATCGCCGGAAAAGCCAATGACGAGGTCAGCCCCTTTTGCCGGTCAGCGTCATGTCGAAGTCGACGATGTTGGAATAGATCGGCGTGCCGACATCCATGCCGTAGCGCGACCTCAGCACCTTGCCGGTGACATGGAATTTGATCATGCCGGCCTTGAGACCGCCGAGCTCGGCCGTGAATTTTTCCGGGAACGTCTTGCCGCGCGCCGTCAGCCGGCCGCTGACGAGAGCCGTGGTGTCGCTGGTTCGGGTCACGCTGGTAGAGCGGAACTGGATTTCCGGGCTGTTGGCGGCATCAAACACCGCGTCGGAGCGCAGGAAGGCATCGATACGGCCCTGGCCGGTGCCGACGCTTTCGGGAAAAATGGTGAAATTGACAGCTGAGCGCCCGACATCGCTGTTGTCGATGCGGATCGAGCCCTTGAAGCGGGCGAAGGTGCCATTGAGGCCGCCGCCGCCGACCTTGCCGATGGAGAAGCGGATGCTGGAGCTGGCCGGGCTGATCGAATAGCTGCCGGCGGCGTCACCCAGCGCGACGGCCGCAGAAACAGGCATGGCAAGGCAAGCGGCGACCGCCGCAAATCCGAGGATGCGCGTGTACATGGGGATGTTCCTTGTTGGAGGCAGCGCATTTCTTGCGCGCCCTCACTCCATGAACGAATGAACCGCTCGCTCTATTCCGAATCTGACGAAGGCGTGACCATGCGTGTGAGCACGCCATCCCTGAGCTGGAAATGATGCCGCAGCGCCGCCGCGACGTGGAGAGTCACAAGCGTCATGCCGGCATAGGCGAGATACCAATGTGCCGCCGCCCAGAAGCTCTCGGCACCATCCGATTCGGCCAACGGCAGGTTGGGCATGACGAACAGGTTGAACGGCAGGCTGGGGATCTCCAGCATCGAGACCGACACCAGCGCCCAGCCGGACAAGGGCAAGGCAAGCTGAAACGCGTAGAGCGCAAGATGGGCCAACGGTGCTGCCCGACGCTCCAGGGTTCCGACCGAGCGCGGCAGCGCCGGCGTTGCATTGCCAAGGCGCCAGGCGATGCGCAGCAACACAAGCCCGAGCAGCAGGAAGCCGAAAGATTTGTGCAGTTGGATCAGCTCGAAGGCGGTGCGCTGGCTGGTCAACCGCACCATGACGAAGCCGAGCCCGAACTGGCCGATGAAAATGAGCGCAATCAGCCAGTGGAGAAGGATCGCGCCCCAGCCATAGCGGGTGGCGCTGTTGGTGATCGATGTTTGCATGGGGAGTGAACGAATGTTGGTTCGGCTTTCTTCCAGCGCGCTTCACCCTCCCCCTTGTGGGGAGGGTCGCGCAGCAAATGCCGCGAAGCGGATTTTGCGAAGCGGGGTGGGGGTCTCGTAGGGCGCTACCCACCCCGTCCCTCAGCCGACCTACCGGGGCGAGCCGCCGATCTCGCCCGTCCTTCGGACTCCCATCAGGGCCCTCCGGAGGGTGATGAAAGGCGCGAGTTCGCCGAGCCTGGCTCCCTTCCTCTCCCTCCGGAGGGCCACAAGGGGAGGGGCGAGCCCGCTCTATCCACTCACCTTGAAGAAATCGACAAACGCCCGGAGCGCCGGGCGCATCTGCCGGCGGCTCGGATAGTAGACGAAGAAGCCGTCGAAGGAGGGGCACCAGTCCTCCAGCACACGGATCAGCCTGCCGTCGGCGAGCGGCGCGCGGACATAATCCTCAAAGACGAAGGCGAGCCCAGCGCCGTCGACCGCCGCCTGGGCGATCAAATGGTCCTCGTCGAGGATCAGCGGTCCCTCCACCGCCATCTCGATCGCCTCGCGGCCTCTCTCGAACTCCCAGCGGTAGAGGATGCCGCTGGAGAAGCGGAAGCGGATGCAGCGGTGGTCAGCCAGGTCGCGCGGGTGACGCGGCTTGGGGTTGACCTCGAAATAGACCGGGGCGCCGACCACCGCGCCGCGAAGGTCCGGCCCGATGCGCACCGCGATCATGTCGCGCTGCAGGCTCTCGCCTAGCCTGACGCCAGCATCGAAGCCCCCTTCCACCACGTCGGTGAAACGGTCCTCGATGACGATCTCCAGCACGATATCGGGATAGGCCGACGCAAAGGCGCCCAGCCGTGGCGTCAGCGCCAAATGGGCTGCGGTGCGCGGCACGGTCAGGCGCAGATTGCCGGCCGGCCGGTCGCGTGTCTCGATTGCCGTCTCCAGCGCCAGATCGATCTCCGACAGCGCCGGTCGCAGCCGTTCCAGCAACTGCGCACCTTCTTCGGTCGGCGCGACGCTGCGTGTGCTGCGCGCCAGCAGCCGAACGCCAAGCCGCGCCTCTAGGCTGGACACCGCATGGCTGACCGCCGAAGGCGCGATGGCCAATTCCCTGGCCGCGCCGCGAAAGCTGCCGCATTGGGCAACGGTTGCCAGCACGGCCAGTTGGGAAAGATGCGCGCGATTCATTGATCTATCTTTTAGAACAGCCCGTGCAAATGAGAGCCGATTATCGAACACAAGGCAAGGCGCTATTTCTGCCGCATCGCAACAAGGAGACGCGTTATGCAAACCCGCAAGCTAGGAACTGAATTGAACGTCTATCCCGTCGGCCTCGGCTGCATGGGCATGAGCTTCGCCTATGGCGGCCAGGCGGAAGCCGACGCAATCGCCACGCTGCACCGCGCCATCGATATCGGCGTCAATTTCTTCGACACGGCGGAGGTCTATGGCCCGTTCGAGAACGAGATCCTGCTCGGCAAAGCGCTGAAGTCCGCGCGTGACAAGGTGACGATCGCGACAAAATTCGGCTTCAGGATTTTGGAGGAAGGTACAGGCCTCGACCGCATGGCCGGCGTCGACAGCCGCCCCGAGCACGTCAAGGCGGTCGCCGAGGCGTCGCTGAAGCGGCTCGGCACGGATGTGATCGACCTCTACTACCAGCACCGTGTCGACCCCAACGTGCCGATCGAGGACACGGTCGGTGCCATGGCCGAGCTGGTGCGCGAGGGCAAGGTGCGCGCGCTCGGCCTGTCGGAGGCGAGTGCGGCGACCATCCGCCGGGCCCATGCCGTGCATCCAATTGCCGCCGTGCAGAGCGAATATTCGCTGTGGAGCCGCGACCCGGAAGACGAGGTGTTCGCCGTCTGCCGCGAGCTCGGCATCGGTTTTGTTCCCTACAGCCCGCTCGGCCGGGGCTTGCTGACCGGCACGATCGCCAAGCCAGAGGCCTTGAGCGATGACGACTGGCGCCGCGGCCTGCCGCGCTTCCAGGCCGATGCCATGGCCGCCAACGCCGCTGTCATCGCGACGCTGGAAAAGCTGGCAGCTGAAAAGGGGGTAACTTCGGCCCAACTGGCGCTGGCCTGGGTGCTGCACCAGGGCGATTTCATCGTGCCGATCCCCGGCGCAAGAAGGATACGCCATCTGGAGCAGAATGCGGCGGCTGCCGGGATCGCGCTGAGCGCGGTCGAGGTGCAGGCGATTGGTGACGCGCTGTCGCCCGACAAGGTGGTCGGTAGGCGCTATGCGGAGAAGGAGCTGACGCTGGTGAATGGTTGAAAACTGGTGAGTAATCGGAAGGGGCGCCGCGCGCCCCTTTTTCGTACGCAGCGCGGTGCAGAAGATGGGGACGCTGACGTGAAGCGCCCCCCTCTGCCCTGCCGACATTTTTACCAAGGCTCGACACTAATCTCCGGCCAGTTCTCCCTTGCACGCTTACCCTTCGCCTCATGCGTGCGCTGATTGTCCATCACCCGGTTCGGCGTGATGCGAAACGAGAAAATGTCGTCAAGACCAAACGGTGCCACGATCTCGAGCTGCCCGTCAGCGTCGTATCGAACCCCGACGGCGTGCGTCTTCGAGGCAAAATGGCTGACGGATTCGCTGGCGCTCGAATAGCGCGGGCACGGCCGTCCGAACTTCTGCGGATACCACAGATGCACCCGCGCCTGGTTGCGCACCTCGACCGGCAACGCCAGCCCCTCGAAATGCTTCTCCGCCCGGCGGATCACCGCGTCCTCGGCCTCATAGGACAGGTCGCTGTCATCGAAGTAGAAAAGATCAACATCCCTGATGCCGTAGCCCGACGGTTTGCCGGTCAGGTGGTTCCAGATGCTGTTGTAGAGAGCGCCGGATACCACCAGCCAGTCCGGCAGGTCGAGCGTGCGAGCCCGCGCCACCGCGTCGCATAACAGCGGGTCGGCAGACACGATGGCGAGAAACGCCGCGCGCTGTTCTTCAAGGGGAAGGCCGGAATACCGCAGATGGTCCATCGCCCTTTGGAGGGCGATTCGCCATCTGCTCGCAAGTTTTTTAGCCCCGCAGAACGCCCCCGGTCTGCTTGCCGACATTCTCGATGATGCGCTTGGCCAGTGCCTCGAAATCCTCGTCGGTGAGCGTCTTTTCGACCGGCTGGATCGACACTTCGATGGCAATCGATTTTTTGCCCTCGCCCAGCGAAGCGCCTTCGAAAATATCGAAGACCGAGACGGCGGTGATGAGCTTCTTGTCGGCGGCGAGCGCTGCGCGCACCAGCGTGCCGGCCTCGACCGACTTGTCGACGACGAAAGCGAAATCGCGCTTGACCGCCTGGAAGGGCGACAGTTCCAGTTTCGGCTTGGTTTTCGTCGGCTTGGCCTTCGGTTCAGGCACGCCATCGA
>NZ_RZPB01000018.1:0-23035 GCF_003998535.1 Mesorhizobium sp. M7A.F.Ca.AU.002.02.1.1
GGGCCTGCCCAGTCGGCGCCCCCGCCCCCGAACAGCGCCGCAAACAGGGTGGCGGCGACGGTGGAGTTGCCGACGCCGAGATCGCCGAGACACAAAAGATCGGTGCCGCCGGCGATCGCTTCCATGCCGAAGGCCATGGTGGCGGCACAGCCACGCTCGTCAAGCGCGGCCTCTTCGGTGATGTCGGCGGTCGGGATGTGCAGGGCAAGATCGAAAACCTTAAGCCCGAGATCGTAGGCAATGCAGATCTGGTTGATCGCGGCACCTCCGGCGGCGCAAAGTTCGACCGCGTTGGCGGTCGCCGCCACCGGCCGTGGCGAAATGCCGTGGCGCGTGACGCCGTGATTGCCGGCAAAGACCGCCATCAGCGGTCTTGTCACCGCGGGCGGAGCCCGCCCGCTCCAGGCGGCCAGCCAGGCGGCGATGTCCTCGATGCGGCCAAGCGAATTGCCCGGTTCGGCCTTGGCAAACAGCGTGCGCACGCGGGTCTCGGCTGCCGTGTCGGCCGCCGGCAGATTGGCCAACAGGTTGCGAAAATCGTCGAAAGGCAGTGCGCTGGTCATCTTGTTATCGATCATTCCCTGGATTTGGTAAGCGGCATAGCCGCCTTGCGGGGTTGGCACAACCTCTGGGATGATGGGCCTGCATTTGCCGCAAAGCCGGCCCCGAAGGGCGCAATCGCGAGGGCTTGCATTGGCTTTGCCGTTGCACCATGTGGAGGTGGAACAAGGGATTGCGGATGGAAGCCCAAGAGAAAGTCATGACGGCCATCGAATCCCCGTGCATCCTGGTCTGTTCGATCGACATGAAAACCGGCTTCTGTTTCGGGTGCGGCCGCACGCGCGAGGAAATCGGCGCCTGGATCGGGATGACGCCGGAAACGCGCCGCAGCGTCATGGCTGAATTGCCGGCCCGGCTGGAAACGGTCGAGCGCCGGCCGCGCCGGGAAACGCGCCGCACCCGCATGGCGCGCGAACGCGACGCGCTGTCGTGAGGTGCGGATGAGCCGGTTGTTCTGGATATTGATGGCCGCGATCGGGGTGGGAGCAGTCCTGCTCATGCTCAACGATTCCGCCGGCAGCACCCTCGGCGTGGAGAACAACGATTTCAGCCGGCTGATCTGGCTCGGCGCCTTTGGCGCCCTTATCGGCGCCGGCCTGCTTCGCTCGGGCCGACCCCTGGGCGCCATGGCCCGCAACTTAGGCGCCTGGGCGGCCATCGCGCTCGCGCTGATCGCCGGCTATCAGTACCGCTATGAGCTGCAGGATGTCGCCAGCCGGGTGACCGCGGGCCTTGTTCCCGGCAGTCCGCTTGCGCTTGGCGTCGAGGACGGCCACGCCACGGTGACGCTCGACAAGGCGGACAACGGCCATTTCGAAGCGCGCATCCTGGTCAACGGCAACCCGGTCCGGGCCGTGGTGGATACCGGCGCGACCAGCACCGTGCTGACGTCCGAAGACGCACAAGCCGCCGGATTCAATCCAGCGGCGCTCAACTACACCATACCGGTTTCGACCGCCAACGGCATGGCACGCGCCGCGGCCGTGAAAACCGATCAGATTGCGATCGGCGGCATCACGCGCAGGGATATGTCGGTGATGATCGCCGCACCCGGCATGCTCAGCCAGAGCCTGCTCGGCATGAACTTCATCGGTTCATTGTCGGGTTTTGACGTGCGCGGCGACCGCATGATCCTCAGGGACTGATCCCTGAATCTCAAGCCGCTTCGGCTGCCGCTCCGCCGAGCTCGACGGCCGCGAAAGCCGCCTTCAGCACGTCCGGGCCGGCGCCGGGTTTTGTCGCGTCGGTGGACAGGATCTGCCGGTAGCGGCGCGCGCCGGGCAAGCCATGGAACAGTCCGACCATGTGGCGGGTGACATGTCCAAGCCGCCCACCCAGCTCGATATGACGTGCCGCATAGTCCGCCATTGTATCGATCAGCGCGGCGAAATCGAACGGCTCGGACTGGACGCCGTAGAAAGCGGCATCGACGCCAGCCAGAATGCCGGGTGTGTGGTAGGCGGCGCGGCCAAGCATGGCGCCATCGACATGGTCGAGATGCGCCAACGCCTCTTCGATCGTCTGAATGCCGCCATTGATGCCAATGAATTCGTTAGGTTTTCTAGCCTTCAACCGATAAACTCTGTTGTAATCGAGCGGCGGGATGTCACGGTTTTCCTTGGGGCTCAGCCCTTCCAGCCACGCCTTGCGCGCATGCACCCACAATGCGTCGGCGCCGGCGTCGAAAACCCCATCCGCCAGCGCATCGAGGGCCGGCTCCGGATCCTGCTCGTCGACGCCGATGCGGCATTTGACGGTCACGGGAATTGTCACCGCCGCCTTCATCGCCGCGACACAGCCGGCAACGAGGTCCGGCACCTTCATCAGGCAGGCGCCGAACGTGCCCGACTGGACGCGGTCTGACGGACAGCCGACATTGAGGTTGATCTCGTCATAGCCAAAGGCCTCGCCGATGCGCGCCGCCTCGGCAAGTTTTTCGCGATCCGAGCCGCCGAGCTGCAGCGCGACCGGATGTTCTGACGCATCGAAGCCGAGCAGACGCTCGCGTGCGCCATGGATGACGGCGTCGGCCACCACCATCTCGGTGTAAAGCAGCGCATGGCTCGTCAGCTGACGGTGGAAGAACCGGCAATGCCGGTCCGTCCAGTCCATCATGGGCGCTATGGCTACCCTTAACCTTTGATAATCTTGCATGTTTCGTAACTTCAACAGGTTGGATCGCGTCGTACGGGCTCTATCACGCGCCATGATAGGCCCAAGCCGCAAATCGGCGGATGACTGGCCGGCGCCACGGCGTGGGGCGTCGAATACCTCAATCGCAGGGTAGCGTATAGGTCGACCTGGCCGGAATTGCCAACGCGTCGTCTGCTTTCGATGCCTGGGCGGAGGACGGAACCCTCCAGCTTCGTATGACGGTGTCTGCGCCAACGATGTGGCTAGGAACTGGGAAGGCCAGCCCTCGACAGCATCTCAAGGAACCGGGAATGATGATGATCCTTTACATAGCGCGGCACAAAGCCAGGGCAGACGTTGCTCAGATTGAGATGCGGAAGTTGTGACAGGCAATGGTGGATGGCCCGGGACGCTTCTTCGTTATTTCCGGTGGCCGATGCGGTCGCGGCCCAATAAAGGGCGCCGCGAACGAAGCCAGGCTTTGTCCTGACTACTTTGCGGGCGGCTTCGAGCGCCCGCTGGTTGTCTCCGCCAGCGAAGAGCGCCACAACCAGGCCGTGGTGGCGCCAGAAGTCGATGACATCGTGCGTTCCGAGCCGGATTGCTTCGTTGGCCTCACGCACCGCTTCGTCGACCTGTCCGCGCAACGCAAAGAGCATCGAAATATCGCCGTGGCCAGTTGGGTAGCTTGGGTTGAGGCTGATCGCGTGGCGGCATTCGGCGATCGCCTCGTCGATGCGACCGCAACTTTCGAGAGCGAACGACAGAATACATCGGGCAATTTCATCGTCCGGTACCGCCCGTACTGCGGCTTCCGCAAGCTCGACCGCACGCTCGATCACCCCACGCCCCCGAGGCAGCGCACCAAACGCCACGCCCATGGATATCACGATCGAGAGCGTCCGCTTTGCACGGGCATTGTCGGGACCTATCGAGAAGGCCCTCTCGGCAAGCTCTATCCCGACCAAAAGTGAGTCCCGAGTCATCTCAAAATATTTCATGAGGGCTTCGTTCACCAGCCTGCGCACTTCAGGGATCCCTGGCGGGCTTTTGTCTCGAACCTTCCAGTTGGTCAGTTGAAGTTCGAGGATCACGGCAAGAACAACAGATTGTGCGATCCTGTCCTGGAATTCGAGCGCGTTCTCGGAGTGGCCGTCGAACTTCTGGGCCCAGACGTGGTGGCCGCCGGCGGCATCGACGAGCTGGACATTCACCCTCAACCCATTGCCGGATCTCTGGACGCTGCCGCTGAGCATATATCGCGCCCGGAGTATCCCTGGTGTCTTGGCTTCTTCGCCTGGGCCGCTCTTCTCGGACGGAAGCGCGGCGAGCACGACATAGTCGGCCACTCCGGAGAGGGCTGTCGTGATGTCCTGGACAAGTCCCTTGGCGAAAAAGTCGTCGCCTTGCTTTCCGGTCAGATTAACGAAGTCGGCAACGCTGATGGACGGACGCCCAAGGCGCTGGCTGGACGGAACACCATTTGTCGACTGCACATTTGAAGCGTCGTCGGCGGCAAGCAACAGAGATTGCCAAAGCGCCCGCGTTTCAGGGCCGGCTTCGACGCCGAACTCCTTCTTCAGCATGCTTCTGCAAGCTTCGTATGTCCTGATTGCCCTGTCGCGTTGGCCACATGCGAGCAGCAATTCCATCTTGAGCCGATAGGATTCTTCCCGTGTCGGTTCCATGGTCAGAATACGATCGGCCAGGATCAGCCCGGCATCGGGGTCGACGAGACGGGCCAGTTTTTCGAAGGACTCAAGCGCGCGGCCGAGCAGCCTGTCGCGTTCCGATGTGATCCAGTCATCGAACGCATTGCTTCCCAGATAAAGCCCGTCGAGGAAGGGCCCGGTGTAGTTCGCCAAGGCCTTCGCCAGCTCCTGGGCGGAACGGGCCGAGAGACCCGTTTCGAACTTCTCCACGTCGACTTGAACCAGCTCTGGCCTCAGGGCGATCAACTCACCGCTGGAATGGATGAGATCCACCCCCTCTCGCGCCAGATCCTGGCGCAGGACACTGAGGGCCTGCCGAAGGCTGTTGCGCGAATGTTCAGCGTCGCTGTCGCCCCATAGGAGGTCAGCCAGCCTCTCCCGCGTCGCCGCCATGCCCGGACACCGGGCCAGATAGGCGATGATTGCCGGCCCTCGTTTCCCGGTCAGCCGAAGCGGGCCGGCCGTTTCATTTTCAATCCGGAAACCGCCGAAGAGTGAGATTCTATTTGCAGCGCCGCTGTCCTCACTTTGCATTTGCTATCCCAGCCTGACGAAATCCTAACTCAAAACTAACGCTTCGCAACAGTCGGCCTTCGCGCTCAAGCGCTGCCGTAACGGCAGGCTGTTTAGGCTTTGCTAAATTAAGGCGACCAAGTCAACGAAAGGCTTGGTTCGAGGGGGGCGCGTGTCCAGGACAAGAGCCAATTTGCTGCTGCTGTTTGCAGCCGCTTTGTGGGGCTTCGGCAATGTCTCGCAAAAGATGGTGCTTGTGCATCTCGACGCGCTGAGTGCTGTGGGTCTGCGATGCCTGATCGGCGGGCTGCTTGTGCTGCCCTTTGTCTTCATGGAGAAGCGGCTTCCGCTCGGGCCGGACTATTTTTCCAGCTTGGCCAAGGTGGGCGCGCTGTTTGCCATCTCCATCACGCTCCAGCAGCTTTGCTATCTCGGGGCCTCCGTCACCAATGCGAGCTTCCTGGTAAGCACGGCAACGGTAATGACACCGCTGGCCGCCTGGTTTCTCGTAGGCGAACGTCCGACAGCGAGTCTTACAATCGCCGCCGGATTGACCCTTGTTGGAGCCCTGCTGTTGTCGGATGGGATAGCCGGGTTCAGCAGTGGCGATCTTACCGCTGTCCTCTCGGCTGCCTGCTATGCGCTCTGGGCAGTCGAGCTGGGCCGGCACATGCAGGTGCATGCGCGGCCGTTCACCGCTGCCGCGACACAGTTCTTCGGCGCCGCAGCCTTCGCCCTGCCGCTCGGTGCAATGCAAGGCAATCTGTCGCTGGCCGCCGCATCCGCAGCCGGCCCGGAACTGGCCATCCTCGGCGTGTTCTCCACTGCGATTGCCTTCGGCATACAGACGGTTGCCCTCCGCTTTACGCCGGCCAGCCACGCCGCCGTGATCGTCAGCGCAGAAAGCGTTTTCGGGGCGCTGGGCGCGGCAATCTTTCTCGGCGAGCGGAGCTCGTCCGCGAGCGTCTTGGGTGCCGGCATCATCCTGGGTGCGATCCTGTCCGTTGCAATGTCGAACCGAGCGCTGCAGGCACGCACGTCCTTGCGAACCGCTTCGGTTCAATCCTTCGACGCGGCCCCTGCCTTTGCAACTGCGTCCGCAAATCGGGCGGGCGATCGTCATCCCAACAATTCAGGTCCAGTGGAGGAATGTGATGGCCCTTGCCGGTGATGCGAAACGTATTCCAGACCCGGCCGGACTTGTCGCGGGGGCGCAGTGATGGATGCGCGGACAATCCTTCTTCCGGTCGCACATTTGGTATCGGCGCTTCGCGCCCGCATGAAGGGACCGGGTGGCTACTACAACAGCGGCAATGCGCTCGGCCTCATTGTCGGTCTGGCGATCCAGATTGCCACCGCGCCGGTCGGCTTGCATGAGGGAAGCAGCGTCACCATGGCGGTGATCGAATATTTCGCTGGCAGCCATGGCACTGTTGCGCTGACCTTGACCACCCTGGTCTTCTTCTGGGGCGGCGAGGCCTATCACCGGGCCTGGGCAAGGCCGGATGCTCCCGATCCCGCCCTCAACCGTCTAGGCGACTTCCTGTCGGGCCTGGGTGCGATCGGGCTCGGCATTGCCCTGTTGCTGCTCGGCGATCCATTGCTTGCGGCGACCTCCGGCCTGCTGCATGCGCTGGGCAAATTCGGCAGCACCTTCCACAGGCCCGGCACGCCAATTCCGATCTGGCCGGCCGCTTGGCCCGATCCGTTCCGCAGTGCGGTGCTCGCCAGCCGGTTGCCGGCAATGCTGGCGACGACAGTGGCCCTCGCCCGCGCTTTGCCTGAGGTCTGGTGGAGCGGCTCCTTCGCGGCCCTCGCCATGCCACTGACCTTGCTCGGCTGTTATCTCTTGTGGACCAAGGCCGATCTGCTGCTCTTCGGCGTGGGCACCAAGGCCACCCGCCAGATTTCCACATGTTGAACCCGCTTTTTGAAACGACCGGATGTCGAGATGGAGAATGACATGTTTGGCAGTGTGTATCATCAGGACGCCGGCCCCCCATCCTTTCGCAAACTGGTGCGGGCGACAGGCTGGGGCAGTCTCCTGACGCCGGCCGGTTCAATCTCGAGAGTGACAGGAATACTTGCAGCTTCGCTGTTTTGGGGGGCCTCGGCCCATGCCGCGAACGTTGACGTCGCCATCGTGTTCGCGGTCGACTTTTCGTCATCCATCGATCCGAAGATCGCCGATATGCAACGCGAGGGACATGCCGCGGCACTCACCTCGCCAGAGATCATCGCCGCCATCAGCCGGAATTATATTGGTTGCATCGGCGTTGCCTATTTTGAGTGGTCGAGCCCCGGACACGCGCGCGTCGTGCTGCCGTGGACAAGCATCTGCGGACTGGAAGATGCCGAAGCGGCGGCTGCGGTGATCAGCAGGAAAGGCGATACCGGCTTCATCCGCAGAGGGCGTGGCGGAACATCCGTCTCCTCGGCTATCGACATCGGCAGTCTCCTGCTCGACCAGTTCCCGGGAAAGGCCGCAAAGAAAGTCATCGATATCTCCTCCAATGGCGAGAACAACGACGGGCTTCCCGTCCAGCCGAGCAGGTCGAACGCCATAGCCAAGGGATATACGATCAATGCCATCGCCATCCCGACGGAGGATGAGAATCCCGACCAACCTCTGGCATCCTATTTTGCCAAATCGGTCATTGGCGGTTCCCAGGCCTTCGTCATGACGCCGAAGGGGCCAGACGACTACACCATGGCGCTTCGCCGCAAGCTCGTGACTGAAGTAAGCATGAACGACGACCGTCCGCTGTGAAAGTGCGCCATGTAGGACGAACTTTCGAGGCCCCATCCCGGAGCGCATTGCACAACGAGATCCCCGCGCCGCTGCAGCGCGAGACCTTGTAGGACCGTCAGGACAACAGCCTATCGCCGCAATGCGTGCACGCTTGCCTTGCCTTCGCCGCCTACCGGCAAAGCCATGTCATCGTCGAGAAGGCGCGTGATGCGGGCAAAGCCGGTGAACGCTTTCCTTGCTTCCTCGGCCGACATCTGGCCCGACAAGGCGGCCGAGCAACAGTTCAGCGCGCACTGATAAACCGGACCGCGCCGTCCCGTTGGCCATTTCCGCAAGAACATCATGGCTTCGGCAACACTATCGATTTCTTCCGCAGGGTGTCCTTGCCCGCGCGAAATCCGCACGGGCGAAAAGAAATGCAATTGATCCATCGTTTCCTCCCGGTCGACCGCAATGCGCTCGATCGAACCCCACCAAACGCACCAACAGCCGGTTGGTTCCAGCCAAAAAATGGAATTTTTTGAGAAATCTGTCAGGCGAAGGCGATCACCTGTGCGGTGGTGAGTGTCGCCTACATCGTCGGAAAGTGGCAGGCGACTTTGCGACCGGGTCGGTATTCCCGCAACTGCGGCCGCTCCGAACGGCAGCGCTCCGCCGCGATCGGGCATCGGGGATGGAAACGGCAGCCGGTTGGAGGGTTCAGAGGGCTCGGTACGTCGCCGGTGAGGATGATGCGCTTGCGCGTCCCGCTGGGCGTCGTCTCCACGATAGGAACCGCCGAGATCAGCGCCTGGCTATAGGGATGGGCCGGTGCTGCAAACACTTCTTCCGCCGGCCCTTCTTCGACGATCGAGCCGAGATACATGACCGCTATGCGGGTTGAAACCTGACGTACCACCGACAGGTCGTGGGCGATGAAGATGTAAGTGAGATTGAGCTTCTCCTGCAGATCGGCAAGCAGGTTGACGATTTGCGCCTGCACCGACACGTCGAGCGCGGAGACGGGTTCGTCCAGGACCACGAGGTCCGGGTTCAATGCAATAGCCCGCGCGATGCCGACGCGCTGGCGTTGCCCGCCGGAAAATTCGTGCGGAAACCGCATGACGTGATCCGGCAGCAGGCCGACAAGGTCGAACAGTTCCGCCACGCGTCTGGTGATCTCGCTCGACGAGAGCCTGCCATGGATGCGCAGCGGCTCGGCCACCAGGTCGCCGACGCGCCGGCGCGGATTGAGCGATGCCGACGGATCCTGGAAAACCATTTGCAAGCGGCGCCGGAGCGGCCTGAGTTCGGACAGCGACTTCGAGGTGATATCGTTGCCTTCGAACAAAAGCTCGCCGTCCGATATGTCGTAGAGCCTCACCAGGCAGCGCGCCAGCGTGGACTTGCCGCATCCGGATTCGCCGACCAGGCCGACCGTCTCGCCGCGCCACACGGTCAGGGAAACATTGTCGACCGCATGAACGGTTCGCTTGCCTTCGGCGGAAAAACGGCTGCCGATCGAAAAGCGCTTGCCCAGCGAACGCGTCTCGATAATGGGGCGATTCTTGTCGGTCATCGATCCGCTCATGCCTGTGCCACCCTGAAGCACGCCGCGGCATGAGTGCCGCTCCCGAGGTCGGGTTTGCCGGCCTCGCAGGGCTCATAGTGAACCGGGCACCGCGGACCGAACGCACAGCCCTGCGGCAATCGCAGCAATGACGGCGGCGAACCGGGAATGGCCGGCAGGCGGCGTGGTTTTTCGCCGGTCAGCGGCGGGATCGAACCGAGCAGCGCGCGCGTATAGGGGTGTCGCGGATCGGAAAACAGCTCCGCGCGACTGCCGCGCTCCACCACGCGGCCGGCATACATGACCATGACCCGGTCGGCGAGTTCGGAGACCACGCCCATGTCATGCGTGATGAAGACCACCGCCGACTTGTGCGTCGCGCGCAGCTTGCGCACCAGATCGAGAATGCCGGCCTGTACGGTGACGTCGAGCGCCGTGGTCGGTTCGTCAGCCACCAGCAACGCCGGATTGCAGGACAAAGCCATTGCGATCACCGCCCGTTGACGCATGCCGCCGGACAGTTGGTGCGGGTAGCGCGACATCGCCTCGTGCGGGTTCGGAAAATTCACCTCGGCCAGCAATTCCTCCACGCGCTCCATCGCCTTGGACTTGCTGATGTTGCGATGCGCGCGGATCTGTTCGGCGATCTGCCAGCCGATCGTGTAGACAGGCGTCAACGCGGTCATCGGATCCTGGAAGATCATCGCGATCTCGTTGCCGCGCAGCCGCCTCAGTTCGCGCGCGGGCAGTCCCACCAGTTCGCGGCCCTTGTAACGGATCGAGCCTTCGATGGTGGCGTTGGGATCGGTGATCAGACCCATGACGGCCAGCAGCGACACGGTCTTGCCGGAACCGGACTCACCGACGACGCCGAGGATCTCGCTCTCCTCGAGGTCGAAGGAAACGCCATCGATGGCCCGCACCAGGCCATCATTTGTGCGGAAGGATACTTTGAGGTCGCGCACCGACAGTATCATGATGTCCTCAGGCGCGGATCGAGAAGGATGTAGACGAAATCGACCACCGCATTGGCAACAACCACGAACATCGAAGCGTACATCACCGTTGCCATGATCATCGGCAGATCGAGATTCTGCAGCGCGTCATAAGTGAGCTTGCCGATGCCGTGCAGCCCGAACACCACCTCCGTCAGCAGGGCCGAGCCTCCGACCAGCGCACCGAAATCCAGGCCGAACAAGGTGACGAAGGCGATGAGCGACGTGCGCAAGGCATGGCGCAGCAGGATGCGGGTCTCCGACAGGCCCTTGGCCCGGGCCGTACGGATATAGTCCTCCTGCAGGGATTCGATGATCGCCGCGCGCAGCACGCGCCCATAAATGCCGATGTAGAGAATGGACAGCGTGATCCACGGAATGACCAGGGTCAGGAACCAGCCCTTTGGATCGTCGGAGAAGTTCTTGTAGCCGAGCGGCGGCACCCAGGAGAACGCCCAGCTGTCGTGGTAGCGGCTCTGGGTGATCAGGTTCATCACCTCGCCCAACCAGTACACCGGCATCGAAATACCGAGCAGCCCTAGCGCCATCAGCAGCTTATCCAGCCAGCTGCCGCGCGTGGCGGCGGCGGCGATGCCGATGATGATGGAGACGACCACCCACAGGATCGCCGCTCCGAACACCAGCGAGAGCGTGACCGGGATCGAATCCATGACCGCCGGCACCACCTTCCAGCCACGATTGACGAAGGAGGTCAGATCGCCGGTGACGAAGATCTTCTCCATCATCGTCACATATTGCACGTAGAGCGGCCGGTCGAAGCCGAAGCTGTGGCGTACCGCCTCCAGCACTTCGGGCGATGCATTGCGGCCGGCGATGCGCGCCGCCGGATCGGAGCCCGGCGTTGCGAAGAAAATCAGGAAGACGATGACCGAGATGCCGAACATCACGAACAGCATCTGGCCGAACCGGCGCAGGATTGCGTAGATCATCAGTCGCGCCCCAGCCGAACCTTGGAGCGCGGGTCGAGCGCGTCGCGCAGACCGTCGCCGAAGACATTGAGCGCCATGACGGAAACCGCGATCGCCAGGCCCGGCACCAGCGCCACCAGTGGCCTGGTGTAGAGCAGCGCCTGTCCGTCCTGGATGATGGTGCCCCAGCTCGCGGCCGGCGGCTGCACGCCGATCGAAAGGAAGGAAAGGGCTGATTCCGTAAGCATGTTCAGCGCCATCATCAGCGGCACGAAGACGATCAGCGTCGTGGTGACGTTGGGCAGGATGTCGCGCCACAGGATGCGCCACCCCGGCACGCCCAGATTGATCGCGGCGAGCACGAATTCGCTTTTGCGCAGTGCCAGAACCTGCCCGCGTATCGGACGAGCCACATAGGGCACGTAGACGATACCGATGATGATGACAGGCAGCCACAGACTGCCGGACTCGATCTGGATCGGTCCTATCGTGATGCCATGCGCGATGGTGACGATGGAGAGCGAAATCGCCAGCAGATAAATGGGGAACGCCCACAGTATGTCGAGGAAGCGCGACAGCACCGTGTCGGTGACGCCGCCGAAATAGCCGGCGATCAATCCCGCCGCCGTGCCCAGGATCAGGGTGAAGATGGTTGCTGCTCCGGAGATCAGCAACGAGCTCAGCCCGCCATAGAGCATCCTGGCCATGACATCGCGCCCCTGGCTGTCGGCGCCGAGGAAATAATTGCCCAGCCGCCAGGTCGGGCCGAGCGGTGTGTAGCCAAGCCCGAGCCCCTCCGTCGATTGTTCCATCACCGGAACGTCGGCACCGTCGATCTGGATGACGGCGTCGAGCGTCGAGGCGAAGGGGTCCACGCCTGCCCATTTCGCATAAAGAGGCGCACTGAGGCAGGCAAGGACGATGAGGAGGAACACGGCCAGCGACGCCATGGCGGCCCTGTCCCTTGCCAGCTTCGCAAACGCGACGGCCCAGGGCCCTCGCGTCTTGCGCGGCGCGGCGACAGCTACGTTCGACACGGACGTGCCCCTCCGCGGTTCGTTACTGCACCCAGGCCATTATTGTACCCAGGATTGGGTGATCATCCAGTTGAACTGCCTGTTGAACTTGAAATTGCCAAGACGTTTGCTGACGAAGTCTAGCCGCTTCGGCGTAAAGAGGCCGACCGCAGGTGCCTTGTCGGTGACTTGCCTGTCGATTTCAGCCCACATTTTATCGGCGGCTTTCTGATCGGTGACGCCGAGGTCCAATGCCTTTTGCATCTTGGCGTCGATTTCCTTGTCGCAGAAGCCGGCGATGTTGATCGAGGCGTCCGAACCTTCGCGGAAGGAGGCGCAGCTGAACAGGATGTTCAGGAAGTCCGAAGCCGCCGGATAGTCCTTGTACCACTGGGTGACGGACATCTGCACCTTGTTGTTGGTGTTCTGGATGTAGGTGAACTGGATGTTCGACGAGATCGGCTTGACGTCGGCGACATAGCCGATGCTGGTCAGCACGCTCTGCAGATAGACGCCGATGGAGCGCGAAATGGCGGTGTCCTCGACGATGATCGTCACCTTCTGGCCCTTGGTGCCGGAGTCCTCAACGAGCTGCTTTGCCTTGTCGAGATCAGGAGCCGACCATTTGGCGCCCGGGTTCTTGGTGAAGGGACAATAGTCTTCATGCCCGGGGAAGTCCGGAGGCAGGACCTGGCAGACCGGCGAGGCCAGCACCTTGCCGCCGAACAGCTTGACCAGCGTGTTGCGATCGATCGCATAGGCAACGGCCTGGCGGGCTTTTTCGTTGTCGAAGGGTGCGAGACGGTTGTTCAGCGGCGCGTACCACCAAGCCGAAAGCGGCGAGATGTGCAGCTGGTCCATGGACTTGCTGCCCAGTTCGCCCAGGCGGTCGCTCGGCAGAGCGTCGAACATCCAGTCCGCTTCGCCGTTCTGGATCGCGGTGACGGCTGCCTCTTCGGACAGGCCGAAATCATATTGGACGACATCCGGATAGCCGTCCGGCTGGGCTTCTTCGCTCCACTGCTTGAAATTGGGGTTGCGGGAAACCGTCATGCCCTTGTTCGGGTCGAAGGCGGAGATCATGTACGCGCCGGTGCTGGGAATGGGCTTGGAACCCATGTCTTCAGCGGGCGTGTCCGCCGGCAGGACCACGGCATGCGGCAAGGCAAGCTTGTAGAGCAGCTCGGCATCCGGCTTGGTGATGTTGATGGTGATGGTGCCGGCCGCTTCGTCGCCGACAACGCCGCCTTCCAGCGTGCAGCTCTTGGTGTCGGCCAGGCATTTGTCCGCCCCGACGATGCCGGCATAGAACGTGCCGGAGGTGGGTCCGGAAACCTTGAAGATGCGCTGGAAAGAAGCGACGACGTCCTTCACGCCAAGATCCTGGCCGCTGGAGAACTTGATGCCCTTGCGCAGCTTGAAGGTGAAGGTCTTGCCGTCATTGCTGACCTGCGGCAGGGCCTCGGCCAGATCGGGGACGATGGTGAAACCGTCCATGCCCTCGGCCTTGCGGAAGGCCACCAGGCCGTCATAGATCGGCTGGTACATCTGCCAGCCCTGGTCCGTGTAATTGATGTGCGGATCGAGCGTTCCGGCCGCGGAGCGGGCCAGCAGGCGGATGGTGCCGCCTCGGTGCTCCTTGAGATATTCGGCCTGTGCCGGGGCCAGCCATGTACCGGCCAGCAATGCCGCGGCTGTTGCCGCCAGAAGCAGTTTCTTCATGTCTTGATTCCCCTTTTTTCAGTTATCGTTGTGGTCCAGGAAGTCTCCCACCACCCGCATGCACGCATCTTGCTCTTCGACATGCGGCATGTGGCTGGAATGCTCGAATATCTCCCAGCGAGACCCCTTGATGCCGTCCTTGTAGGGCTGCACGGTCGCGGGCGTGGCCTCGTCGTGACGTCCGGAGATGATCAGTGTGGGAACATCGATGGCCGGCAGGCGCTCGACGATGCTCCAGTTCCTCAGCGTTCCGATGACATGGAACTCGTTTGGCCCATTCATCAGATTATAGACGGTCGGATTGCGCACGACCTGGGCGAAACTTTCCGTGACTTCGGGCGGGAAAGGCACGACCCGGCAGACATGCCGCTCGTAGAACACCATCGTCGCAGCCTGGTAAGCCGCATCGTCCGTCGTGCCGGCCTGTTCGTGTCGGGTCAGGGTCTCCTGCACATCCGCGGGCAGATCCGCACGCAACCGGTTGGCCTCTTCGACCCACAGTTTCATGGACGCCGGTGAGTTGGCTATGGTCAGCGATTTCAGGCCTTGCGGCCGCGTCACGGCATATTCGGCGCCCAGCATACCGCCCCAGCTCTGGCCGAGCACGTGGAAGCCTGTCCGAATGCCGAGGTGGTCGACGAGGTTTTCAAGCTCGTCGATGAACAGCCCAGGTGTCCAGAAATCGGCGCCTTTCTCAGGCAGCAAGGTGGAATTGCCGCAGCCCAACTGGTCGTAGTGGATGACGGCGCGATCCCTTCGCGCAAGAAGCTTGTAGGCATCGACATAGTTGTGAGCGACGCCCGGGCCGCCATGCAGGATCACCACAGGCGCCTTTTCGCCGCCGAGTTCGCCACTGACCCGATACCAGGTCTCGTAGGCGCCAAAAGCGGCCCGTCCTTCCATGCCGATGATCTCAGATGACATCCCAATTCCCAGTGCGATTGAAGGTACTTTTATCGTCCGCGGCGGCAGGCGCCTAACTCATGTTACGGGTGACCTGCACCCACTCTTCCAGCATCTGCACGCCAAATGCCGTGGCACCTTGCCTGCCGAGCGGCCGATCGGTGTCGGTCAGTTCCTTGCTGGCGATGTCGAGATGCACCCAGGGGCGATCTTCCGTGAAATGGCGCAGGAAGGCTGCGGCATAGGGAGCATCGCCATCTTCCATATCCTTGGCATGATGCCGCAGGTCCGCGAACGGCGATTGCAGGCCCTCGTCGTAGGCCCGATCGAGCGGCAGCCGCCAGAACCGCTCGCCGACCGTTTCTCCGGCCGCGATCATCTGTGACGCGATGGCATCGTCGGTGCTGAACAGGCCGGCGAATATCGACCCCAACCCACGCGTCACCGAATAGGTCAGCGTTGCCAGATCGACGATCACTAAAGGGTTGAAGCGCGTGGCTGCATAGTGGAGGCAGTCGGCCAGAAGCAGGCGTCCCTCCGCATCCGTGTCGAACACTTCCACTGTCTGTCCGGACGCCGTCGTGATGATGTCGCGCGGTTTGAGCGCCGTGCCGGATGGCATGTTCTCCGCAATGCCGAGAACACCGACAACGTGTACCGGGCTGCCTTGCCGGGCGAGTGCGATCAGCAGGCCGACCACAGCGGCCGCTCCGCCCATGTCGGCTTTCATGTCGAACATCTGCGCTCCGCCCTTGATGCAGAGGCCGCCCGAATCGAAGCAGACGCCCTTGCCGACGAAAGCGAGTGGTTGGGCGGGAGCACCCTTGCCCCGGTAGCGCAGGACAGCGACCCGCGGCGGGCGCGCCGAGCCCGATCCGACAGCAAGAAGCGCGTTCATGCCGAGCTCCTTCAGTTGCGCGGCATCAAGCATTTCGATGTCGATGCCGGCTTCACGCAGGGGCTCAAGATGATCGTGGAAATTGTCTGGATGGAGATGGTTCGGCGGCAGGTTGACCAAGGTGCGTGCATATTCGACGCCGTCGGCGATGGCATTGATCCGCGCCAGCGCCGCTGTCAGATCCGGGCCGCGAGCCCCTACCAGTTTCACCCGCAAGGTTCTATCCGCTCCCGCCCCTTGCCGCCGGTTGCGCATATCGAAACGATAGCGGCGTAGCCGCATGCCAAGCGCGACACGCGCCAGGATTTCGGCGCCGGGCAGGTCAACGCCGGCGATCGGGTCCAGGACCAGGGTGGGCGCGCATTCCCCCTTGCCCTCGAGATGCGCGGCAAGCAGACCGCCGGCGCGCGCCAGTGATAGGGTGGTTACGGCTTCAGCTTTGCCCAGGGCCAGGACGACCACGCGCTTGGTCGATACGGACTGCGGGGCAATAAGATCGATGCAGGTGCCGGATTCGATCAAGGCGGCCGGGTCGGAGCAGGCGCGCGAGAGAATCCCGCCCATCTCGGCATCCAAGGCGGCTGCCCGCGGGCCGAAGCCTGTTTGGGCAGTTTGCAAGATCACGACGACGGAGGCTTCCGAGGAAATCTCGTCCGCGGTCTCGAAAACCGGCGCTGGCGATTGAGGCATAGGCTGGCGCTCTCTCCGATTGCGGCAATACCAGCCGGGTAGCGAGCAACGCTTCGCTCACCCCGGTGGAGACTGGTCAAGCCGGTCTCCGCCGTTCGTGGTATAATGCCGGTCCCCAAATAGTCGCTTTCTTGAGACGACTTAATTGCTCTTGTCATCTGGGTATCCCCTAACAGGGCAGGCGATCAAACGCGAATTCTGCCCATGTCGATTGACAAAAACTCAACTCACAATTCATGATCGGCCAATGGCCCTTCCCTCACTCAATGGCATGCGCGCTTTCGAGGCCGCCGCTCGCCTTGGCAGCGTCAAGGACGCGGCGGAAGAACTGCATCTGACACCCTCGGCTGTCAGCCGGCACATCCGCGCGCTTGAACGAAATCTTGGCCAGGACCTGTTCGAACGCGGTTTTCGCCAGATAACGCCAACCATAAGGGGCTCCTACTATGCGCGCAGCCTCTCGGAGGCGTTCGAAGCGATCTGGCGCGCCACCGATGACGTCAGCCTCTCCGAGGGGTCGCGCCACGGCAAGATCCAACGTGTTCGGGTCTTGTGCGTGCCCACCGTTCTGAACCTTTGGCTGGCGGACCGGTTGCCGAACTTTCGCCGGTTGCATCCGTCGGTGGATCTGGAGATCTCCACTTCAGGCAAGCGCGCCAACTTCGATTTGGCCATTGTCGACGAGTTCGTCTACAAGGCCGGCCCGGCTCTGACGCTGCTGATCCCGCTGCTTTTGACGCCGGTCTGTGCGCCTTCGCTTCTGGAGGGGCCTGTGCCGCTGCGATCGCCGGCCGATCTGGTCAATCATCATCTGATCCATGAATGCGAAACCATGAGATGGAAGCGTTGGCTGGAGCAGGAAGGCGTTCTGGAAACGACGCCAAAATCCAGCACAACACTGGATGATTGCACCTTGATCATGCGCGAAGCGATCAATGGCGCCGGAATAGCGCTTGCGGACACGATGATGGCGCAAGATTTTCTGCAGCAAGGCAAGCTGGTCGCGCCGTTCCGTGCCCGCCACACCTATCCGGCCGGCATTTACCTGCATCAGCGTCGCAGCATCGGCAACAAGCCAGGCACCGGTCTGTTTCAGGATTGGCTGCTCGCCGAAGTCGCGGACCACAAGCAGGTGATGGCAATCGCTTAGATGCCCCCCAACCGAAAATGTCGGGAGCCACCGCTTCAGATTGGAATCCCCGCGTCGAACCTCGACTCATCCGTGGTCCAGCGATGACCCACCATCGCCTTGCATCGATAATCGCAGTTCTCATTGAATATCTTTAAGGCCAAAGCCGGCAAATAGGTTGCTTGTCGGTTCCCCTGCGGCAGGCTTAACCTGCACGCGGCCAACGCGTGAGGGCGCGTGCTGCAAAAGGGGAACATTGCCATGACGATACAGGGTGCTTCACCTGATCTGTACAACGAGGATTTGGCTCCGGCCAAAGTTCGAAACTGGGGACCATTCTCGATCTTCAACGTCTGGACGTCGGACGTCCACAGCCTTTGGGGCTACTATCTTGCCGCCAGTCTGTTCCTGTTCTGCGGCGGCTTCGTCAATTTCATCATCGCCATAGGCATCGGCTCGCTGATCATCTACGCGCTGATGAACATGGTCGGCTATGCCGGCGTGAAGACGGGCGTGCCCTACCCCGTGCTTGCCCGCGCCTCTTTCGGCATCTGGGGCGCCAACATACCGGCGCTGGTGCGCGCCGTCGTCGCCTGCTTCTGGTACGGCGCGCAGACTGCCGCCGCCTCGGGCGCGATCGTGGCGCTGCTGATCCGCACGCAATGGTTCGCCGATTTCAACGCCAGCACGCACTTCCTCGGTCATACCGGCCTGGAGGTGATCTGCTTCGTGGTCATCTGGGGGCTGCAATTGCTGATCATCCAGAACGGCATGGAAACGGTCCGCCGCTTCCAGGACTGGGCCGGCCCCGCGGTGTGGGTGATGATGCTGATCCTGGCGATCTATCTCTGTGTCAAATCCGGGAGATTTGCCTTCACCAGCGACATCCCGATGGACGTGCTGCTGGACAAGACGAAGGATGCGGGCGTGCCCGGCACGCCTGGCTCCTGGACCTCGCTGTTTGCGGTGGCCGCGATCTGGGTCACCTATTTCTCGGCGCTCTATCTCAATTTCTGCGATTTCGCCCGTTACGCGCCTGACAAGGCATCGCTGCGCAAGGGCAACATCTGGGGCCTGCCGATCAACCTGATCCTGTTTTCTCTGGTGGCCGGCGTCACCACCATTGCCGCCTTTGACGTCTATGGCGAGGTGCTGCTGCATCCCGACCAGATATCGGCGAAATTCGACAGCTGGTTCCTGGCAGCCCTTGCTGCCCTGACCTTTGCAGTTGCGACGCTTGGCATCAACGTCGTGGCGAACTTCGTCTCGCCGGCCTTCGACTTCTCCAATGTCTTTCCCAGGCAGATCGACTTCAAGAAGGGCGGCTATATCGCGGCCGTGATCGCCCTGCTGCTCTATCCCTTCGCGCCATGGGAAGGCAGTGCGGCTTCCTTCGTCAACATCATCGGCGCGACGATGGGGCCGATCTTCGGGGTGATGATGGTCGACTACTACCTGATCCGGAAGGGTGAGGTCGACGTCGAGGCGCTTTATCGCGAAGATGGCGAATTCCGCTTCCAGGGCGGCTGGCACGTCAACGCCTTCATCGCCGCCGGCATCGGCGCCATCTTCTCGTCGATCCTGCCCAACTTCACCAACTGGCTGCCGTCCTGGTGGGGTGTCTATGGCTGGTTCTTCGGCGTGGCGATCGCCGGCATCATCTACTACGTGCTGCGCACCGCCGCTTTGGGCGCCGGCGCCAGGACCGCGAAGGCCTGACAAGGTGAATTTTGGGGCGGCGAGAGCCGCCCCAAAACCTACCCGAGCATCTCGGCCAATCTGCGCACCGTGTTCCAGTTGCGCGACGTGCCCGTGCCCATGCGCTTGTGATTCATCGCCGCAAGCAGCCGCGAGCTTGGCCTCTCGCGCGAAAAGACGACCCAGATGTCGCCGCCGACCGAAGTCACTTTTTCATCCTCGCCGGCATAGGCCTGGAGCCCCGTCACGGCCTCCACGGGCGCAGGCTTGCGCATCACCCGTACGGCCACCTGATCGCCTGCTTTGGCCGAATCGGCCGGGCACGGATTGCCGGCGGCAAGCTTCAGCCAGTCCTTGGCACCACGCACGATGATGTCGACATGGCGGCCGAAGGTTTTTTCGAAGGCTGCCTCCAGCCGCTGTTCAAGGTCGGCAATATCAGTTGCCGGCGCCTCGAAGACCAGATTTCCGGTCGCCACCAGGGTGCGCGGGTTCTTCAGCCCGAGATCTTCCGCCATGGCCTTGAGATCGGCCATGACGACCCGGCGGCCCTCGCCCAGAATGATGCTGTAAAGCAGCGCGACATAGGTCTGCATGGCCGACCGGCCTACACCAGCCGGCTCTGCTCCACCGCTGCCTCGATGAAACTGGCGAACAGCGGATGCGGGTCGAGCGGCCGGCTTTTCAGTTCCGGATGATACTGCACGCCGATGAACCAGGGATGGTCCGGGTATTCGACCGTTTCCGGCAGCACGCCGTCGGGCGACATGCCGGCGAACACCAGGCCGCAATCCTCAAGCCGCTCCTTGTAGTCGACATTGACCTCGTAGCGGTGGCGATGGCGCTCGGAAATCTGAGTGTCGCCGTAGATCTCGGCGATCTTGGAGCCCTTGGCGAGCTCGGCCTGATAGGCGCCGAGCCGCATCGTGCCGCCGAGATCGCCGGTTTCGCGGCGCTTCTCCAGCATGTTGCCTTTCAGCCATTCGGTCATCAGGCCGACGACCGGTTCCTCGGTCGGACCAAACTCGGTCGAAGACGCATGCTCGACGCCGGCCAGCGACCGCGCCGCCTCGATGCAGGCCATCTGCATGCCGAAGCAGATGCCGAAATACGGCACTTTTCGCTCACGCGCGAACTTCGCCGCCAGGATTTTGCCTTCCGAGCCGCGCTCCCCAAAGCCGCCGGGAACCAGGATGCCATGCACCTTTTCCAGCCACGGCGTCGGATCCTCCTTTTCGAAGATCTCCGATTCGATCCAGTCGAGCTTGACCTTGACGTGATTGGCCAGGCCGCCATGCGACAGCGCCTCGATCAGCGATTTGTAGGCGTCCTTGAGGCCGGTATATTTGCCGACAACGGCGATGGTCACCTCGCCTTCCGGATTGTGGATGCGGTTGGACACCGCCTGCCACGGCTCCATACGCGGCTTCGGCGCCGGATCGATGCCGAAGGCGGCCAGGACTTCCGAATCGAGCCCTTCCTTGTGATAGGCCATCGGCACGTCGTAGATATGCGGCACGTCGAGCGCCTGGATCACGGCGCTTTCGCGCACATTGCAGAACAGCGACAGTTTTCTGCGCTCTTCCTTGGGGATAGCGCGGTCGGCGCGGACCAGCAGGATGTCGGGCGCGATGCCGATGCCGCGCAGTTCCTTGACCGAATGCTGAGTCGGCTTGGTCTTCAGCTCACCGGCCGTCGGGATATAGGGCATCAGCGTCAGATGCACGTAGACGGCATTGTTGCGCGGCAAGTCGTTGCCGAGCTGGCGTATAGCCTCCAGGAACGGCATCGCCTCGATGTCGCCGACCGTGCCGCCGATCTCGCACAGCACGAAATCATAGTCGTCATTGCCGTTGAGGACGAAATTCTTGATCTCGTCGGTGACGTGGGGGATGACCTGCACGGTGGCGCCGAGATAGTCGCCGCGCCGCTCGCGCTCGATGATGTTCTTGTAGATGCGGCCGGTGGTGATGTTGTCCTGCTGGTTGGCGGAGCGGCCTGTGAAGCGCTCGTAATGGCCAAGATCAAGATCGGTTTCCGCACCATCGTCGGTGACGAAAACCTCGCCATGCTGGTACGGCGACATCGTCCCCGGATCGACATTGAGATAGGGATCGAGTTTTTTGATGCGTGCGCGATAGCCTCGCGCCTGCAGGAGAGCCCCAAGGGCCGCTGCGGCAATGCCTTTTCCAAGTGAGGAAACCACGCCGCCTGTGATGAATACATATCGCGCCATGGGAGTCATCGCTTAACGCGGCCGGATTGATTCCGCCAGAGAAAAAACCACCGCGAAGGTTTTTTCCCAAGAAGGCGCTCGGATCGTGAACAGGGCAAAACAAAAGGGCCGGCTGAGCCGGCCCTTTCGGCAGGATGACGAAAACGTCAGATGATGACGACCTTGGTGCCAACCCTGACGCGGCTGTAGAGATCCATGACGTGCTCGTTGATCATGCGGAAGCAGCCATTAGAGGCGCTGGTTCCGATCGACTGCGGCGCGATGGTGCCGTGGATGCGCAGATGCGTGTCCTTCTTGCCGTCATAGAGATAGATGGCGCGGGCGCCGAGCGGATTCTGGCCACCGCCAGGCATGCCGTCCTTATACTGGCCGTAATGCTTCGGCTCGCGCTTCTGCATGTCCAGCGTCGGGATCCAGCGCGGCCATTCCTGCTTGTCACCGACCGCGACCGTGCCCTTGAACTGCAGGCCCTCGCGACCGACCGCAATGGCGTAGCGCCGCGCGGTGGAAGATGATTCGACGAGGTAGAGGCGCCGCGCGCTGGTGTCGATGACGATGGTGCCGGCATCGTAACCAGTGAATTCCACGTCCTGCGGCACGAATTCCGGCTTCACCTTGAACTGCTTCTTGGCCTCCCTCTTGGCGAGAGCCTGATCGAGAGCCCGCGTCTCGGGAAGATAGCTTATCGAGGAGCCGGACGACGTCCCGCCGAAAAGGCCGGCGAACAGGCCGCCGCCGCTCGGCTTCTTCTGGCCGATGACTTCGCTGCGCAGTTCGCCATTGTTGCCGGTCAGGGCGACGTTCATGGCCTCCGCCGGAAGCGGCTCGGCCGACTGGATCGGCGCTATCGGTTCGATAGGCTCGATGATCTTGGCAGCCTGCTTCTTGGCCGGCTTGGCATCGGCCACCTCGGTTGCCGGCGCGCTCTTGCCCTTCTTGGCAAGGAACGCCTGCCGTTCCGCGTCGGCCTTGGCCTTTGCCGCCTCGCGCATTGCCAGCTTCCTGGCTTCGAGCGCCTTGGCTTTGGCGGCTTCCTTGTCGGCAACGATCTTGGCCTCGATCTTCTTGATCTGGGCGAGGTCGTCGGGCGTCGGGTTTTTCTTCTTCTTGAGAAGCTTCAATTGCGACGCATCACTCTTGACGGCGACGTTGATGGCAGAAGTTGTTTCAGCCGAAGGCTGTGCGGCCATATTGGCCGGAACGCCTGCGAAAGCGGGGGAACTCACGCCGAGTGCGGCGCAAAGTCCCAGGAAAATGAAGCTGCGAAGCTGCATGGCGAAGATCCGATCGTTCTATGCTTGTTGCCACGGCGTCGCCCAGCGCCCCCCAAGGGCGCCGGAAATGCCGCGTGCAATCTATAGTCGAATAAGCGCGGCCGCCTCAAGCGTGGGGCCATGCCTCACCCCGTCGAATCTTCGTGATCTCGCTGCATTTGCCGCGACTGTGTTCAAACGACCACAGATCGCGGTTCAGGCACCGAGGACTACTGGTTTGGAACCTGCGGGGTCGCCGGTGCGGCGGGAGCCGTGCCGTTGGTCGCCGGCGGCGTCGAGCCGGCGGCAGGCGCAGTGGCCGGGGCAGGCGCAGGAGCCGAAGCAT
>NZ_RZPB01000190.1:0-8964 GCF_003998535.1 Mesorhizobium sp. M7A.F.Ca.AU.002.02.1.1
CCTGCGTGGAGTGTTGGGAAGAGCCCGCGCAAAAATCTTTATGAAATTCCTATTTCTTTCCACTGCGCTCCGTCTCGAACCTTTATGGCGATCGGGTCCATATTCCCTTCAGAAAACACATTCGGTTTCGTCGCCAAAGATGCGACGGGACACTTTCGATATATTGCGAACTCTCCTGTCAAGTTCGCAAAGTACAAAAGAACAAAAGGAATAAAAACAATGGATATGGCCGTTATCGGAATCGGAATTTTGTTCTTTGCCCTTTGTTTCGCCTACATAAAAGCTTGCGACGCTCTCTAGAGCGAGGCTGAAAAAATGATCGTCGACTATATTCTCGGTGGCGGCGTTACGCTGTTCCTGCTCGCCTACCTGACCTACGCCCTCGTTCGTCCAGAACGCTTCTGAAGGCACGGAAAGCCACAGCCATGACACTGAACGGTTGGATACAGATCCTGGTCTATTGCGGGATCGTCATATTGCTGGTGAAGCCGCTCGGCGGCTACATGCACCGCGTCTTCGACGGCGACCGGACGCTGCTCTCGCCCGTCTTCGGCCCGCTCGAGCGCGGGCTGTACCGTGTTTGCGGAACCAGCGAACGGGAGGAACAGCACTGGACCACCTATGCGGTCGCCCTGCTGCTCTTCAACCTTGCCGGCTTCCTGGTGCTCTACGCCCTGCAGCGCCTGCAGGGCAGCCTGCCCTACAACCCGGCCGGCATGACAGCGGTTGAACCAGGGCTCGCCTTCAACACCGCCGCCAGCTTCATGACCAACACCAACTGGCAGAACTATGGTGGCGAGAGCACGATGTCCTATCTCGTGCAGATGGCTGGGCTGACGGTGCAGAACTTCGTTTCGGCGGCCACGGGCATTGCCATAGCCATCGCGCTGATCCGCGGCTTTGCCCGGGCTTCGGGCAAGTCGATCGGCAATTTCTGGGTCGATATGACCCGCTCCACACTCTATTTGCTGCTGCCGTTCTGCGTCGTGCTGACGCTGGCCTCTTTCTTTCTCTTCCTTCCTCCTCCGCTGTGCTCCTCTGTCCCCTCCCCTCCTCTCTCCTTCTCTCCTCCTCCCCTCTCCTTCTTCCCTTTCTCTTCTCCTTTTTCCCTCCCTCTTCTCTTCCCCCCTTGCTTCTTCTTCTTCCCCTCCACTGCCGCGCCCCCGTTCGAGCACCCCGACGCGATCTCCAACCTGATCCAGATGGTGTCGATCTTCGCCATCGGCGCCGCCTTGACCAATGTCTTCGGCCGCATGATCGGCAACCAGCGCCAGGGCTGGGCGATCCTCTCGGCCATGGGCGTCATGTTCATCGCCGGTGTCGCCATCTGCTACTGGGCGGAAGCCGCCGGCAACCCGCTGGTGCATGCGCTGGGCATCGACGGCGGCAACATGGAGGGCAAGGAGACACGTTTCGGCATCGCCTTGTCGGCGCTGTTTGCCGTCATCACCACGGCCGCTTCCTGCGGCGCTGTCAACGCCATGCACGGCTCGTTCACGGCGCTCGGCGGCATGATCCCGATCATCAACATGCAGCTTGGCGAAGTCATCGTCGGCGGTGTCGGCGCGGGCCTCTACGGCATCCTGATGTACATCGTCGTCGCCGTCTTCGTCGCCGGCCTGATGGTCGGTCGCACGCCCGAATATCTCGGCAAGAAGATCGAGGCCAAGGAGGTCAAGATGGCGATGCTGGCCATATTGTGCCTGCCGCTGGCGATGCTGATCTTCACGGCCATCGCCGTCGTGCTGCCGACCGGCGTGGCGTCGATGGGCAATGCCGGCCCGCACGGCTTCTCCGAGGTCCTCTATGCCTACACGTCGGCGGCGGCCAACAACGGTTCGGCCTTTGGCGGCCTCAGCGGCAACACGCCCTGGTACAACATCACCATCGGCATCGGCATGCTGATGGGCCGCTTCCTGGTCATCATCTCGGCGCTGGCCATTGCCGGCTCGCTGGTGGCGAAGAAAACGGTTCCGGCCTCCGCCGGCACCTTCCCGACCGACGGCCCGCTGTTCGTCGGGCTGCTGATCGGCGTCATCCTGATCGTCGGTGGCCTCACCTTCTTCCCCGCGCTCGCCGTCGGGCCGATCATCGAGCACCTGGCGATGGCTCACGGGCAGACCTTCTGAGACCGCCATGTCGTGGTTCAATGCCATGCGCCGCAAGGTCGCCCACAGGGACGATCACGGAAAGGAGGAGGGACCTCCTCCTTTCCCGACCCTGTCGACGTTTCTCGGCCTTGCGGCAGTCATGCTCGTCCTCTGGCTGCTGGCCTACGGGCCGCCCCATCTCTTTTCGGCATCCGATCATCCGGTGCCGTCCAACAACACCGAAGCCGGAGCTTCAAAATGAGCAACTCGAAATCAGCCAGCATCATGGATGCCAGCATCCTGCTTCCCGCCATCGGCGGCGCCTTCCGCAAGCTCGACCCGCGCACGCTGGCCAGGAACCCGGTGATGTTCGTCGTTGCCGTCGTCTCGGCGCTCACCACCGTGCTGTTCGTCAAGGACCTGGTCTCCGGCGGCGGCAATCTCGGCTTCACGCTGCAGATCATCATCTGGCTTTGGTTCACCGTGCTGTTCGCCAACTTCGCCGAAGCGGTCGCAGAAGGCCGCGGCAAGGCGCAGGCGGATTCGCTGCGCAAGGCACGCACCGAGACCAAGGCCAAGCTTTTAACCGGTGAAGACCGCACCAAATACAAACTTGTGCCCGGCACCAGCCTCAAGGTCGGCGATGCCGTGCTGGTCGAGGCCGGCGACATCATCCCGTCCGACGGCGAAGTGATCGAAGGCGTCGCTTCGGTCAACGAGGCCGCGATCACGGGCGAATCCGCGCCGGTGATCCGCGAATCCGGCGGCGATCGTTCGGCGGTCACCGGCGGCACGCAGGTGCTGTCCGACTGGGTTCGCGTGCGCATCACGGCGGCTTCCGGCCACACCTTCCTCGACCGCATGATCTCGCTGGTCGAAGGTGCGGAGCGCCAGAAGACGCCGAACGAGATCGCGCTCAACATCCTGCTCGTCGGCATGACGCTGATCTTCGTGCTGGCCACCGCGACGATCCCGAGTTTTGCTTCCTATTCGGGCGGCTACATTTCGGTGACCGTTCTGGTGGCGCTGTTCGTCACCTTGATCCCGACCACGATCGGGGCGCTGCTTTCGGCCATCGGCATCGCCGGGATGGACCGCCTGGTGCGATTCAACGTGCTGGCCATGTCGGGTCGCGCCGTGGAAGCCGCAGGCGACGTCGACACGCTGCTGCTCGACAAGACCGGCACGATCACGCTCGGCAACCGCCAGGCGACGCAGTTCCGCCCGGTCAAGGGCGTCACCGAACAGGAACTGGCCGACGCGGCCCAGCTTGCCTCGCTCGCCGACGAAACGCCGGAAGGCCGTTCCATCGTCGTGCTGGCCAAGGAGAAATACGCCATCCGCGCCCGCGACATGGCAACGCTGCACGCCACCTTCGTGCCCTTCACAGCACAGACCCGTATGAGCGGCGTCGACATCGATGGTTCGTCGGTGCGCAAGGGCGCCGTGGATTCCGTGCTTGCCCATGTCAACCAATCGACGGTCGCAGCCCATGCCACGCGGCCCGGCAGCGATACCGTCAGGGATCTCCAGGCCATCGCCGACGAGATCGCCAAGTCCGGCGGCACGCCGCTGGCGGTCGAACGCGACGGCCGCCTGCTCGGCGTCATCCACCTCAAGGACATCGTCAAGGGCGGCATCAGGGAGCGCTTCACCGAACTGCGCCGCATGGGCATCCGCACGGTGATGATCACCGGCGACAACCCGATGACGGCGGCGGCGATCGCCGCGGAAGCCGGCGTCGACGACTTCCTCGCCCAGGCCACACCGGAGGACAAGCTGAAGCTGATCCGCGACGAACAGGCCAAGGGCAAGCTGGTTGCCATGTGCGGCGACGGCACCAACGATGCGCCGGCCCTCGCGCAAGCCGATGTCGGTGTCGCCATGAACACCGGCACGGTCGCCGCCCGCGAGGCCGGCAACATGATCGATCTCGACAGCGATCCGACCAAGCTCATCGAGATCGTCGAGATCGGCAAGGCGCTCTTGATGACGCGGGGTTCGCTGACGACCTTCTCGATCGCCAACGACGTCGCCAAATATTTCGCCATCATCCCGGCGATGTTCGCCGTCTTCTACGTCGCACCGGGACAGACGACCGGTCCGCTGCAGGCACTCAACGTCATGCATCTGGCGACGCCGCAGAGTGCCATCCTGTCGGCCATCATCTTCAACGCGCTGATCATCATCGCGCTGATCCCGCTGTCGCTGAAGGGCGTCAAATATCGGGCCATCGGCGCCGGCGCGCTGCTCAGCCGCAATCTTCTCGTCTACGGCCTCGGCGGCCTCATCGTGCCTTTCGTCGGCATCAAGGCGATCGACATGATCGTCACCACGCTTGGCCTCGCTTAACTCTTTGTTTTAACGCAATTCCCTAGGGAAAACCGCTTCACACTTTTCCTGGAATTGCTTTGAGGAACATCTCCATGCTCACCCAGATAAGACCCGCGATCATCATGATCGTCTTCTTCACGGTCCTGACCGGCCTGATCTATCCCCTGGGCATGACCGGCATCGCCCAGGCGCTGTTTCCGCGGCAGGCCAATGGCAGCCTGGTCGAGAGGGACGGCAAGATCATCGGCTCCGAATCGATCGGCCAGGGGTTTGCCAGCGACAAGTATTTCCACGGCCGCCCTTCGGCTGCCGGCGACGGCTACAATGCAGCCTCCTCGAGCGGCAGCAATCTCGGCCCGACCAGTCCCAAGCTGATCGACCGCATCAAGGGCGACGCCGAGAAGTTGAAAGCGGAAAACCCGAACCAGCCTGTTCCGATGGATCTGGTGACGACGTCCGGCAGTGGCCTCGATCCCGACATCAGCCCGGAAGCCGCCTACTTCCAGGTCGCTCGGGTGGCCAAGGCCAGGGGCATCGAGGAAGCCAGGGTCAAGGCGCTTGTCGATGCCCAAGTCGAGGGCAGGGAACTCGGCTTCATGGGCGAGCCTGTGGTCAATGTGCTTGGCCTCAACCTTGCGCTGGACGTAGCGAAAGAGTGAATGGCGGCGGCCGGGGATCGACAGTACCCCCGGCGCCATCCATGATCGATCCCGATGCCTGACGACAGAAGCAGCGACACCAGACCCTCGCCCGACGCACTGCTTGACCATGCCGAGCGGGAGGGTCGCGGCCGCCTGAGAATTTTCCTCGGCGCGGCACCGGGCGTCGGCAAAACCTATGAGATGCTGATGTCGGGCCGCGCCAGGCTGGCCGACGGCGTGGATGTGGTGATCGGCGTCGTCGAGACGCATGGCCGCAAGGAAACAACGGCCCTGGTCGAGGGCTATGAGGTCATTCCCCGCCGCAAGGTCGACTACAAGGGGCGTATCCTCGACGAGATGGATATCGACGCCATCCTCGCCCGGCGCCCGGCGCTGGTTCTTGTCGACGAGCTCGCCCACACCAACGCGCCCGGCAGCCGCCACCCCAAGCGCTACCTCGACGTCCAGGAGATCCTGACGCACGGCATCGACGTCTATACGACGCTTAACATCCAGCATGTCGAAAGCCTGAACGACGTCGTCGCCCAGATCACCAAGGTCAGGGTTCGCGAGACGGTTCCCGATTCCATCATCGACCAGGCCGACGATGTCGAGATCATCGATCTCACCCCCGACGACCTGATCAAGCGGCTCGAGGAAGGCAAGGTCTATTTCCCCAACACCGCGCAGCGCGCGATCGAGAACTATTTCTCGCCGGGCAATCTGACGGCGCTCAGGGAACTGGCGCTGCGCCGCACCGCGCAGCGTGTCGACGACCAGTTGCTCATCCATATGCAGGCGCACGCCATTCCAGGACCGTGGGCGGCAGGCGAAAGGGTCCTCGTCTGCCTCGACGCGCGACCTGGAGGAGCGGCCCGCGTGCGCTATGCGCGCAGGCTGGCCGACCGGCTGCGTGCGCCGTGGACGGCGCTGCACGTCGACAGCACGCGCTCGGCCAGCATGCCCGAGAATGACAAGGACCGGCTGGCGACGAACCTGCGCCTTGCCCAGCAGCTTGGCGCCGAGGTGACGACCATTCCGGGTCAGAATGTGGCGCAGGACATCGTGCGTTATGCGACGGCGAACAATTTTACCCATATCGTCGTCGGCAGGCCGACCCGGTCGCGCTGGCGCGAATTGATCGAAGGCTCGCTCACCTACGATCTCATCCGCAATGCCGGCGATATCAGCGTCCATGTCATTTCGGGAAGCGAACGCGGCACCGAGGCGGCGTCGCGGAGCGTCAAGGCGGCCGACGAGCAGTGGCAGTTCGAAATCTGGCCCTATCTCAAGGCGACGGCCTTTGTCATCGGCTCGCTCGCCTTCGCCGTCCTTCTCGATCAGTTTCTCGACGTTCGCAATCTGGCGATCATTCTGCTCATCGGGGTGCTGGCATCGGCGGTGACCGGCGGCCTGTGGCCGGCTCTGTATGCTTGTTTCGTCAGCGCCCTTGCTTTCAATTATTTCTTCCTGGAGCCGCGCTATACGCTGACGATCAGGGATCCGGAGAGCATCGTCGCGCTTGGCGTCTTTCTCGTCGTTGCGGTCATTGCCAGCAATCTGACGGCGCGCGTGCAGCGCCAGGCGGTCGCCGCCCGCTCGCGGGCGCGGGCGACGGAGGATATCTACCTCTTTTCGAAGAAGCTCGCCGGCGCCGGGACGCTGGACGACGTCCTCTGGGCCACCGCCTTCCAGATCGCCTCGATGCTGAAGCTGCGCGTGGTGCTGCTTTTGCCGGAAGACGGGACGATCACCGTCAAGGCCGGCTATCCGCCTGATGACACGCTGGCCGAAGCCGACATCGCCGCCGCCCGCTGGGCCTGGGAGCACAATCGTGCCGCAGGTCGCGGCGCCGACACGCTTCCGGGTGCCAAGCGCCTCTATCTGCCCTTGCGGACCGGGCGCACGGCCATCGGCGTCGTCGGCCTCGACAACGACAAGCAGGGACCGTTGCTGACGCCCGAGCAGCAGCGGCTTCTCGACGCACTGGCCGACCAGGCGGCAGTCGCCATCGAGCGTATCCAACTGGTCGCCGACGTCGACCGGGCCAAGCTCGCCGCCGAGGCGGACAGGCTGCGCTCGGCGCTGCTCACCTCCATTTCCCATGATCTGAAGACGCCGCTCGCCGCCATCATGGGCGCCGCCGGCACGCTGCGGGATTTTTCAGCAGCACTTCCCGAACCGGATCGGGCCGAACTGCTGTCGACGGTGCTCGACGAATCCGAGCGGTTGAACCGCTTCATCGCCAATCTGCTCGACATGACCAAGATCGAGTCCGGCGCGATGGAGCCGAACTACGCCTTTCACTATGTCGGCGACATCGTCGGCTCCGCCCTGCAAAGGGCCAGGAAAATCATCGGCGAGCACAAGATCGAGACGGACATCCCCAGGGATTTGCCGATGTTGAAGGTCGACCCGGTGCTGTTCGAGCAAGCGTTGTTCAATCTTCTCGACAATGCGGCGAAATATGCCCCGGCCGGCTCGACGATCCGCGTCCAGGGCTGGACCGACAATGGCTCCGTCCTGCTGCAGATCATGGATGAAGGGCCGGGCATTCCTCCCGGCGATCTGGAACGGATTTTCGACACCTTCTACCGGGTGCGCAAGCGCGACCAGATCCGCGCCGGCACCGGGCTCGGCCTGTCGATCTGCCGCGGCTTCATAGAGGCGATGGGTGGCACGATCACGGCGGCAAACCGGACCGACGGTTCGGGCGCGGTCTTCACCATCAAAATGCCCAAGCCGGCAAATCCGCCCAACTTCGACGCTTCGAATACCGACGATGTGGGTGACCTGGCATGACAAACTCGAACGTCAGGATACTGGTCGTCGATGACGAGCCGCCGATCCGCAAGCTGCTGCGCGTCGGCCTCGGCAGCCAGGGCTACGCGATCAGCGAGGCGCCGAATGCCAGGGCGGCCATCGAGCTGATGGAGGCGGAGAAGCCGGACCTCGTCCTGCTCGACCTTGGCCTGCCCGGCATTAGCGGCCATGAGTTGCTGCGCAACTGGCGCGACGACGGCCTCGACATTCCGGTGGTCATCCTGTCCAGCCGGACCGACGAGGCCGGTATCGTCCAGGCCCTGGAGCTCGGCGCCGACGACTATGTCACCAAACCCTTCGGCATGAACGAACTGGTCGCACGCATCCGCGTGGCGCTCCGCCACAAGTTCCAGCAGCAGGGAGAGAAGCCGATTTTCCAGACCGGCGATCTCAGCGTCGATCTGGTCAAGCGCATCGTCAAGGTCGAGGGCAAGGAGGTAAAGCTGTCGCCGAAGGAATACGACATCCTGCGCATGCTGGTGCAGCACGCCGGCAAGGTGCTGACCCACCATTTCCTGTTGAAGCAGGTCTGGGGCGACTCGTCCGACGTGCAGTATCTCAGGGTCTATGTGCGCCAGCTCAGGCAGAAGATCGAGAAGAGCCCCGACCAGCCACGCTACATCACCACCGAGACCGGCGTCGGCTACCGCCTGCGCGAGGTCGAATGAGCGGGTTGGGCGCTTCTAGCCAGTAGCTTCCAGCTGCTGGCCAAGCGGCTTGGAAACCCGCAAGGCCGCGAGACAGCCGACAATGCCGAGCGGGACGAAGGCAAGAAACAGCCAGGACGCGACATTCGCCGCCGCGTCGTGGTTCAAACCTTGCGAAAAGCCGCTGGCATTGGCGACGATGCCGGCAAGGGCTGCACCCACGGCGTAGCCGATGCGCTGCATGGTCGGCACCGCCGCCGAGGCGATGGTCTGCTCGCTCTTCGGGGCGGAGGCGACGATGACGCGTGTCAGGAACGGCCAGGCGATGCCGAAGCCGCCGCCTTGCAACAGGGCACAGATCAGGATGAGCGGGATGGAGCCCAGGGGTATCGTGTAGGCAAAGCCGGCATCGCCGGCTTTGCCTACACG
>NZ_RZPB01000191.1:0-8927 GCF_003998535.1 Mesorhizobium sp. M7A.F.Ca.AU.002.02.1.1
GGTCTCAGGAGCCGCCGTCGCCATCGCCTCCAGAGACAGCGCGACGCGCTACACCGCGGCCTTCGGGTTTGCCGATCTGGCGCAAAACCGCAAATTGACCGCGGACACGCCAATGCATTTGGCTTCGGTCAGCAAACTGGTCACCGCCACGGCCCTGGTCCAGTTGTTTGAGCGGAAGGGCTACGATTTGCACGATGACATCAACAAGTTCATCGACTTTCGGATCAAGAACCCTCGCCACCCGAGCTTGCCGATCACGCCGCATCAGCTGATCACGCACACATCCAGTATCTCGGATAAAGGCTACGACGATCTGGACGTGGCCACCGACGGAGATCCGACGCAAAGCCTGAAGGGCTTTCTAAAGGACTATCTTGTTGAGGGTGGCGCATACTATTCGCCTACCACGTCGTTTTTCCCAGCCAAGCCAGGCAATCGATGGAGCTACTGCAATGTCGGGGTGGCGTTGGCAGGTTATGCGGTCCAGTGCATCAGCAAGCAGAGCTTTTCCGCGTATACCCAGAAGAACATATTCGAACCGCTGGGTGTTCGAAATGCGCATTGGTATCTGAAAGAGTTTGCACCAAACGTTCTCGCCAAGCCTTATGAATATGTGAAAGGCGCGTTCAACGAGCTGCCGCAGGAGGGATATCCTGATGTCCCGTCTGGAATGCTTCGTTGCTCGGTAGCCGACCTCACAAAAATCCTGCGTGGCATGCTTGGCGGAATAACCGGCCAGTGCGCGATTTTGTCGCCACGCGCAGTAGCCGCCATGTTGCACGACCAGGTCGATCCGGAACTGGTTTCGTACCAGGGGCTGGGCTGGGTTTCTGAGCCGATCAACGGGCACGATTTCGTCGGGCATTCCGGCAGCGACGTGGGCGCCTCCAACATGGTGGTCCTGACGCGGGATCAAACCCATGCGGTCGCCGTGCTGATGAACATCGAGGGCACCAAGAAGACCGGCGATTTCAGGGCCTCGGTGATCGAAGACCTCGTCGTAGGGGCCAAGCTTGCGAGATGGTGAGGCAGCTAACCACTCAGGAATGCCGTCAAAAAAACTAAAAAAGGGGAGAGAATATGAATAGACGCGAGTTTCTGATCTCTGCATCTGGTCTGTCGCTGGCCGCAGGGGTTGGAGTGCTGTCTCCTCCTGCGCATGCCTCGCAGGACGAGCTTGTGCTGGTGCTTGGCAGCAGCAGCAATGGCTGCCCCAACTACGACCCGATCCGCGGCACCTATCTCAATCTTGGAGCCTATTTGATCTACGACAGGCTGATCGAGATGGATGCCGATCAGTCCTACCATCCGCATCTCGCGCAATCTTGGGAAAATTCCCCGGACGGGATGAGCTGGAGCTTCACATTGCGTCAGGGCGTCAAGTTCCACGATGGCGAGCCCTTCAACGCGCACACGATCCCGTGGTGGATCTCGAAATACGCGGGCACCGAGAATCAGTTCATGGTCGACGCCATCGACCACGTCGAGATCATCGATGACCATGCGTTCCGGTTCATCATGAAGCGGCCAGAGCCAAATCTCATCTATTATTTGGCGAACGTGTTCATGGGAATCCCGAGCCCGAAGTCCTATGACGCAGTGAGTGACGGCTACGGCGTGACGGAAGCTGTGGGAACCGGGCCTTTCAAGCTTGAGAGCTTCGTCATCAGCCAGGAAACCGTGCTAGTCAGCAATGACGATTATGCCTGGCCCAATCCGCTCTCCGAAAATCAGGGGCCGCCAAGCATCAAGCGTCTGACACTGCGCGAGATTCCGGATGCTTCGACAGCCTTCCTGGAACTGAAGACCGGCGGGGTTGGCATGCTGCTTGGCCTGCCTACCGAATTTCTCCCTCAGTTGCAGGCTGAAAAGAGCATCAAGTTCCGGACCCTGCCCGGCATCGGCGTCACCACAATCAAGTTCAACGTTCGCAAGGAGCCGTTCACCGACATCAAGATTCGTCAGGCGACAGCCCTGGCTGTTGATCAAGCTGCCATCCTCCAAGGCGTCTACAACGGCATCGGAACAGAGTCGCACCAATTTCTTATCGCCTCGCTCGCGGAATCGCGGGTCGGCAAGGATTTTGAGATCCACTACGATGCGGAAAAAGCCAACCATCTGCTCGACGAGGCCGGATGGGTTCGCGACGACGATGGCGTCCGTCACAAGGCCGGGGCACCGCTGGCGGTCAGCCTCTGGACGAGAGGCGAGACCGAATACAAGCGGATTGCCGAAATTGTGCAGGCTCAGCTCAAGGCGGTTGGCATGGCGGTCGATATCGCTGTGTTCGATAAAGCCTCGCTGGATGATCAACTCAAAAAGGGCGAACACCAGTTTGTCGTCAATCACTACGATTGGAACAATGCGGACGAACTCGATTGGGAGTTCAGCGCAAAACGCATTCCCTTCCCAAACGTATCGATGTGGGACGATCCGCGCTCAGAGGAGCTCAACGAAATCGCAATGCACAAGTCCAAGACCTGGGACGAGCGTGTCGCTAATTTCAAAAAACTGCATGAATATATCCTTAGCCAGTTCGTCTTCATACCCATCCACGAGGCCGCGCAGAATATAGCCTACAACAGCGACATGCTGTCGGTTCCCGAAGCCATCCGTGGGGCGGAGATCATGCAGCAGACGGTTCTCGACCTGAAAGCGGTCGGGTAGGCGACCTGGTCCATGGCCGCATATCTCCTGAAGCGGACGCTGTTGCTCCTGCCCATTTTTGTGGTTGTCTCGGCTCTTGTCTTTATGGTCGTCCACTTCGTCCCGGGCGATCCCATCAACAATCTGGTGCGGGCCGGCTCTTCGCCGGCTCAGCGCGCGCAACTGGTTGTCAAATACGGCTTGGATCGCAGCCTGATCGAGCAATATCTGCTGTGGATGTTCCACCTTCTGCAAGGTGATCTTGGCACCTCGATCCTTCAAGCTCGGCCGGTGCGCGATCTCATCTTGCAAAACCTGCCATACAGCCTCCAGCTCGGCGTGGCGGCGCTTGTCCTTTCTTCATTGGTCGGGATTGTCGCCGGTGCGCTCGCTGCCAGCTATCAAGGCACGCGGATCGACGAGGCGATAGGCGCATTGAGCTTGCTTGGTGCGACCCTGCCAAGTTTTCTGCTTGGCCTGCTCCTGATCCTTGTCTTCGCTGTCTGGCTTGGCTGGGTTCCCGTTTCCGGCGTGCGGTCCTGGACTTCGTTGATCCTGCCGGTCCTTGCCACCAGCCTTGGTGGCATTGCCCTGGTGGCGCGCATCACCAGGATCGCGATGGTCGAGACGGCCAGCCAGGACTTCGTAACCCTGCTGTACGCCAAAGGGCTGTCTCCGTGGCGTATCCAGATCCGGCATGTTCTGCGCCATGCCATGCTGCCTGTCGTGACCATTCTGGGGCTGCGTATTGGCTGGATCATCGGCGGCGCCGTGACGACCGAATATGTATTCGCTCGCCCCGGTTTGGGCAGCCTGCTGATCCGCGCGCTGAACCAGCGTGACTATCCGCTGGTTCAAGGCTGTCTGCTGATGCTTGCGATGGCTGTCATCCTGGGCACCCTCATGGGCGACGTCGCTCAAGCCTTCATTGACCCTCGCCAGCGGAGATCCCAGTCGTGACCCGCAAACGATACACCGCGTTTGTGTCCGCATTTGCCACGCCAAAAGGGTGTGTCGCGGGCGTTTATCTGCTGCTTTTGATTAGCGCGGCGCTTCTCGCCCCATGGTTGGCGCCCTATGGCGATTCCCAGCAGAACCTCTCCATCATGAACCAGCAGCCATCGACGAGCCATCTGCTGGGGACCGATGAGTTGGGCCGCGACGTGCTGTCGCGTGTGATCTTCGGCGCTCGCACTTCGCTCACCGTCAGTTCCACGGCGATTGGCCTGTCGCTGCTCCTGGGATTATTCCTCGGTGCCGCGTGTGGATATTTCGGTGGAGCCCTGGACCGGATCGTGATGGTGGCAGTCGATCTTACCTGGTCGTTTCCGGAGATACTGATAGCCTTGATGCTGGTCGCCGTCGTCGGGCCGGGACTCGGCGGCGTCGTCTGCGCGGTGGCGATTGCCTACCTTGCACAATTCACCCGGCTGACGCGCACCCAGGTGATCTCGCTCACCGGCGAAACCTATATCGAAGCCACCCGAAATCTCGGCGCCACGCACTTTCGTATCCTGTTTTCCCACCTTCTGCCCAATGTGCTTGCTCCCGTGCTGGTCGCCGCCATCCTTGCCACGGGCGATGCCATCATCCTCGAAGCCACTTTCGGCTTCTTTGGCCTGGGCGCGCAGCCGCCAACGCCGAGTTGGGGCGCCATGATGAGTTCCGGGACGGCGCAGCTCTTCATCGCCCCATGGGTGATTCTGTTTCCGGGATTTGCCGTGGCCATGACGGTCATCTTCCTGAACCTGTTTGGCGACGCTCTGATTGGGGCGCTCAATGTCCGATCCAAACCAAAGGGCGCATGAAAATGCTTCTTGCTGTGGAACGACTGCAGATCGGTTTCGGCGCCTTCTCGCCTGTCGATGATGTCACCTTCGGTATCGATCGTGGCGAGATTCTCGGCGTGGTCGGCGAGTCGGGGTCTGGCAAGTCGCTGTCGGCGACAGCGATCATGGGCCTGTTGCCACGCATCGGTGCGAGGATCAGCTCAGGTCGCATGGCGTTTGACGGCATCGATCTGGTGGGCCTGCCGGAAAAGCGCATGCGCCGGCTGCGTGGCGGAAAGATTGCGTTGATAACGCAGAACCCGATGACGTCGCTCGATCCGATGATACGGGTCGGCCCCCAGATCGACCAGTCATCGCGCCTTCATCTTAAGGTCGACCGTAAGGCCGCCCGCGCACGAAGTCTGGCTCTCATGACGGACATGCAGATACCCAATCCCGCTGTCGTCTACGATCTCTATCCCTTTCAGCTCTCCGGCGGCATGAAGCAGCGCATTGTCATCGCAATGGCGCTAGCCGGCGAGCCGCAGCTTCTGATTGCGGATGAACCGACCACCGCGCTCGACGTCACCGTGCAGGCGCAAATCATCAAGATCCTCGTGGATCTCGTAAAGCAGCGCGGATTGGCGCTGATCCTCATAACGCACGACATGGGCATCGTGGCACACGCTTGCGATCGGGTGGCTGTCATGTATTGCGGGCGGATAGTTGAGTCCGGTGCGGTGGAGCGGATCTTTGAAAATCCTCGCCATCCCTACACAAAAGCCCTGATCCGCTGCATTCCTCGCCTCGGCATGGTGCGAGGTAGCCTTAGCGCCATCCCAGGAACGGTACCGAACGCCGCGGCTTATCCGACTGGCTGCCGTTTTCGTCCGCGTTGTCCGGTTGCTGTCGTCCGCTGCCAGACCGAAATTCCCAAACTGCACGGTGATTGCGAAGGCCATGGTACCGCCTGCCATCTGGTGACAGCAGCATGAGCAAGCTTCTATCCGTGAAGGACCTCAGCTGCCGGTTTACGAACACGGCCCTGTTTCGAAAGCCGCGCGTCTTCCGCGCCGTCAGCGATGTCTCCTTCGAAATTCAACGCGGCGAGATCGTCGGGGTCGTCGGTGAATCGGGATGTGGCAAATCCACCTTGGCCCGCCTGGTGCTTCGGCTGATCGAGGCCAGCGCGGGAGAGGTCCGTTTCGACGGGCAAGACATCGCCCAGCTGTCGGCGGGGAATTTGCGGCGGTTGCGCCGTCACATGCAACTGGTGTTCCAGGATCCATATTCGGCGATCGATCCTCGTTTTTCGATAAGAGATGCGTTGCTTGAGCCTTTCCGCATCCAGGGCGTGAAGCCAGATTCGGCGGAGGCAACCGTGACCTCGCTGCTGGATATGGTTGGCCTCAGTGGTGCTGTCGCCAACAGCTATCCCCACCAGTTGTCAGGCGGACAGAAACAGCGGGTCGGCATTGCCCGTGCTCTCGCGCTCAAGCCGTCCCTTGTTGTGCTTGATGAGCCGACAGCGTCTCTGGACGTCTCGGTACAGGCGCAGATCATCGCGCTGTTGGACCAACTGCGTGGCGAGTTGAACCTTACCTATCTCTTCATTTCCCACGACCTCGGACTGGTCAGCTATTTCTGCCATCGCGTCCTTGTCATGTATCTGGGCCGTGTGGTCGAGGTGATGGCGAGCAACGCCAAGCCTTGCCACCCCTACACGCAGGCCCTGTTCGACAGCACATACGAGCCCGACCCCAAGCAACGACGCAAGGTCGCCCGGCTTTCGGGTGAAGTCCCCAGTGGCTATGATATCCCGCCCGGCTGTTCATTCGCAGCACGCTGTCCACGCGCCACTGACCTGTGCCGCCAATTATTGCCGCCCCTGATGACTATCGCCAGCGGACAGCAAGCCGCCTGTCACCATCCCTTGATCTAGAATTGCGAGGAGCAAAATTACATGAACACGCAGGACGCCTGCTATGCTGCCCTTGAGCGGCATTTCCTGACATACACGGAATTGGCCGCAGTGCCGGTGGAGGACAATGACGAGCCCCTGATTGCGATCGGCCCCGAGTTCTCAGGCAAAGTCCTCGCCGTAGACAGTACGATGAAAGTACACACGGGAGACCAGATCTTCGTCCGGTCGCGTGTGGTTCCGATGCTGGATGTGGCGCAACGCGCGCTCCGCGAAATCGCACAAGATTACGACCTGGAGGTTGTCTGTGGCTATCGGCATCTCGATGTGCAGCGCCAGCAATTCCAGGATCAGATCCAGCACGTGCAGCAAAGAACTCCCTCCCTGTCTGGTGAAGCGCTGAAGGAGGCGGCTCACCGTTTCTCGGCCGTACCGGAGGTAGCAGGGCACCCGACCGGCGGCGCGGTCGACGTCCGGATCATTCAATCGAACGGTCAGGCGCTCGCTATGGGCACTGAACTGGGCGAGGATTGCCCGGACACCTACGTCTTTTCGCCATTCATCAAGAGAGAGCACTGGCGCAATCGACAGACGCTCAGGTTCTGCATGCTTCGCGCCGGCTTTGCGCCATTTGACGGCGAATGGTGGCATTTCTCATTCGGGGACCGTGAATGGGCGCGCTATTTCGACAAGGACAGAGCGATCTACAGCCAGCTCAGTTTCTCCATGGATAAGGGCGCGGAGACGACCTCTCGTTGATTGCCGCTGGAACTGGAAGCCTGCTCGCCTCGGAGCGGGCTCCATCCTGTATTAACGTCCTGCGACGGCAGAACCTGTTTGCTCGCTAGCGAACCCAAAAGAGCGCCGCCGCGCCGATCCTTCCAAGGACCTGTCATGACCGCTTCCACACTGCCGTTCTCAAACCTTCGCCGTGCCGGCGATACAGTCTACCTCTCGGGCGAACTCGGCTTCGATGACACTGGAAAAATCTCCGGCGACATTGTGCAGCAAACCCAAAACGTTCTGCGGCGGATCGAGGCCACCCTTGGCACTAGTGGATTATCGCGACGCGATATCCTCTCCTGTACCTGCTACCTGGTGCGCAAGGACGATTTCTCCGCCTTCAACCAGGTGTATCGCGCTTTCTTCAGTCACCATCCGCTGCCGGTCCGTGTCACTGTGGTTAGCGAGTTGGTCATCGACGCGCTGATTGAAATAGCTGTCATCGCGCAGGACTGTAGCGTTTGACTTGCCGATGAGTGAGTTTGCGATCCTCGGCGCCGGCATCGTCGGTGTGACGACAGCACTTGCCCTGCAAGAAGGCGGGCATGAGGTCATCATCATTGACCGTCGGCAACCGGGCAGGGAGGCAAGCTACGGAAACGCCGGGATTGTCCAGCTCGAAGTGATGGAGCCCTATGCATTTCCGCGGGCCGCGCTTGATGTACTGCGTCTGGCACTCGGGTTGGGCAACGACGTCAGGTACCAGCTGGCGGCTCTGCCCTCCGCGGCACTGCCACTCGCGCTCTACTATCTCAACTCTGCCCCGATAAGATATCGGACAATTTCCCATATCTATAGGCAGTTGATTGGCCACTGCGCCGCGGACCACGACAAGCTGATTGCCGGAGCCGGCGCAGAACACTTGTTCGTCAGACGCGGCTACATCCAGATGCATCGCGAGGCCCGTGAGCTCGATACGGACGCCGCGCAGGCGGAACGCTACAGAAAGGACTTTGGTGTTCAGTCGCGCATCTTGACCAATCAGGCGTTGAGAGGTGAGGAGCCCTGCCTGAAGAGGGATTTCGCGGGTGCCGTGCATTGGCAACAAAGCAGAAGTTGTGTTGATCCGGGCGGGCTCGTCGCGACGTATGCAGCGCTTTTTCGCCGCCGCGGCGGCACCCTGCTGGAAGAAGAAGTGCGGTCACTGACGCAGCCTGCTTCCGGCTGGCACGTCCACTTGCGGAACGGGCGACGCCTGGCCACTGAAAACATCGTCATTGCGCTCGGTGCCTGGTCGCCATCCCTCCTCAGGCCGTTGGGCGTTTCCATGCCCATGATACGCAAGCGGGGCTACCACAGGCACTACAAAGCCGATCGCCTTCCAGGCAGGCCGTTGTTCGATGTTGCCGCCGCGGCCCTCTATTGCCCCATGAGTCAAGGGCTTCGACTGACCACGGGCGCCGAGATTGCCCGCTTCGCGTCGACCAAGACGCCTTGGCAACTGGCCCGAGCCGAACGTATGGCGCGCGAGGTGATCGATTTCGGTGAAGCCGTCGAGCCTGAGCCCTGGGCAGGTTGGCGGCCATGCATGCCAGACATGCTTCCGGTAGTTGGCGCCGTTCCCAAAATCCCCGGCCTCTGGTGCAATTTTGGTCACGGCCATCAGGGATTTACCCTTGGACCCACAAGCGCCCGGCTATTCTCGGAACTGGCGGGCGGCAGGGCCGAAGATCAGGTGACTCAGGCTGTATCCCCTGTGCGATATCTCTGAACAACGGGGTAGCGGTTGCGCCGGATACCGCTTAGATCGAGCCCGCTTCGCATTGGACCTCCTTCCAGATTCCGCCGGTATCACCGCGGAGCCCAGA
>NZ_RZPB01000192.1:0-8882 GCF_003998535.1 Mesorhizobium sp. M7A.F.Ca.AU.002.02.1.1
ACGCATAGGTGCCCGGTGGCGGCTCGTCGGGCCAGCGATCCTTCATGAGATTGACGAGGGTAAGCTTCACGCCCTCCGGCACAAGGGCTGGATGCAGATCGGCGCCGCGCAATGCATCGTCGAGCTGCCTCAAGTCGCCCGAACGGCCGAACACTCCGAGGAAGCCGAGGGAAGATCGCCGTCCGGCCATGATGTTTCCTTCCATTTCCAGCCCACTTAGGTGGTGGGCAAGCGGATTGCAAAGGCGGTGCTGTCTAACCAGCCGCCGCCAGCAAGATCCCTGCAAGGGCGGATAGCGCGAGTGTCGGCAGCATGCCGACTTTCAGCTTCAGGATGGCGACCATGGCGGCCACGGAAAGCAAGGCCGCGCGCCAGTCGATCGACGAAGGCACCGGCACGTTCATGCCAAGGCCCGTTGCGTGCACCTCACGGAAGATGACGTGCAAGGCAAACCATAGGGCCAGATTCATAATTACCCCGACAACGGCGGCGGTGATCGCGCCCAGTGCGGCCGACAGTGCCTTGTTGCCGCGCAAGGCCTCGATGTAGGGCGCACCGAGGAATATCCAGAAGAAGCAAGGCGTGAACGTCACCCACAGAGTGAGCAAAGCCCCCAGCGATCCGGCAACCAACGGGTCCAGCGAGCCGGAATGGCGGAACGCGGCGATGAAGCCGACGAACTGCAGCACCAGGATGAGCGGCCCTGGCGTGGTTTCGGCGAGCCCAAGGCCATCGACCATTTCACCCGGCACCAGCCAGCCGAAGGACTGGACGGCTGCCTGTGCGACATAAGCGAGGACCGCATAGGCGCCACCGAAGGTGACGACAGCCATGAGACTGAAGAACCGGCCTATCTCGGTCCAGACGCTTGCAGAGCCGGTGAACCACCAGATCAAAAGAACAGGCCCGAGCCAGAGCGGCAGCCAGATCGCGACGGTGCGCGGTGCATGCCATCTGGTCGGTTTGACATGGGCCAGTTCGCCACGCTCGAACATCAGGTCGACCGCTCCCTTGAAGTCGGCAACATCGTCCTTGCCATGGGCCGAGCCGAAAAACAGGGCGGGAGCAATGCGATCCCCCAGCCATCCCGTCAGGCCGGCTAGCAGGACGATGAGCGGAAAGGGCACATTCAACGCATAGATGGCGATGAACGCCGCGACCGCGATCGACACCATGACCCGGTTCTTGAGGGCACGCCGGCTGATCCGGACCACCGCCTCGACGACAATGGCAAGCACAGCCGCCTTGACCCCGAAAAACAGCGCCGCGACAAGCGGCACGTCGCCATAGAGGACGTAGAGGCTGCTCAAGGCGAGCATGACGAGCGCGCCCGGCAAGACGAACAGGATGCCGGCGACAAGGCCGCCGGCCGTCCTGTGCAGCAGCCAACCGATGTAGATGGCGAGTTGCTGGGCTTCCGGGCCAGGCAGCAGCATGCAGTAGTTCAGCGCGTGCAGGAAACGCCGCTCACCGATCCAGCGCCGCTCCTCGACCAGTTCCTTGTGCATCAGCGCGATCTGCCCGGCCGGACCGCCAAAGCTGAGCAATCCGATTTTCGCCCAGACCTTCACGGCCTCGGTGAAGGTCGGTGCAGCCGGCACCGGGACGGTTCCCGCCTTATTGTCCGGGACAAGAGCGGTCACGACGGCTTACCCGCAGCCGGCCAGTTGTGCGTTTCTTCGGTGGCGTCGCGACACCAGCGGAAGAACGCGTCGTAGAGCAGCATGCCTGCTTCCAGTTGTTCCAGATCGTCGCGGTACATACGCGACAGACCAAGCGAGGCAGCCAGAAAGCCGGCCGCCTGAGGCACCAGGTCAAGGCTTGCAGTGTCGGCCGCCCGCACGATTGCAGCGAGGCGATCGAGCGCCGCGGATTCCAGCCCGAACTCCTCGATCATCGTGTCGAAGGTGCAGCGCTCGCCGCGATGGCTCCAAAACACATTGTCGATGTCGAACGGCACGGCCTGAAAGCGGTCGGCAACAGCCAACACTTCAGCGGGTTCGACGAACAGGAACACCGCGTCGGGGTCGACGAAACGCCGGATCAGCCACGGGCAAGCGATGCGGTCGACCTTCGGGCGCGATCGCGTCACCCAGACGTTGGCGCCCTTTTCATTGCGTGGCGACATCTTGGCGGTGCGGGCCAAAAGCCCTCCGGCATCGCGCCAGGCCTCAAACCCGCCTTCGAGAGATTCAGCTGATATCCCCTCATGGCGCAGCCATGCGGCCACGCCTTGCGAGAGCTTTTGCCCCCTCTGGCAAACGACGGCCACCGGCTTGCCGGCGAACGTGGCCGCCCAGGTTGAAACGGTTTTGAAATCGCGACGGCACGACGCCGGCAACAGCCGCGGATCGGCGTCGAAATCTTCATCTATGCGAACATCGACAACGACTGGGGCGCCCGGCAGACCTATGAGCCGGGACAATTGCGGTACGGTGATAGCGGTTGTTGACGGCATGGCGTCCACCTCCTGAAAAGAGAAGCTTGGACGCGAACGTTGGGCTGACGCCTCACGGGGTCGTCGCGATGCACCCCTTGTCATGATGGTGGATTTGTTGGGCGCGCTTGTCAAGGACGGTGGCCGTTCTCGACCTACCCGGCCGCGATGCAACACGCTGACCGGAAAACCGACGGCGGCCTGATTTGATCAAGCCGCCATCCGTCGATCCAGAATCAATGATTGTCCCTGGGGACACCGCTGGTGTGCGCGACATCCTGGTATTTCACCGCCGGCTTCAGCACCATTCCCTCCGAAAACTGCGCGACCATACCGCGCTGGATCTCCTGCCAGGGCGTCTGGTGCTCGGGATAGTGGAAGCCGCCATTGTTCTGCAGTTCGGCGCGGCGCCGGGTGATCTCGTCGTCGGTGACGAGGATGTCGGCCGTGCCCTTGCGCAAGTCGATGCGGACCCGGTCGCCCGTCTTGAGCAGCGCCAGTCCGCCGCCGATCGCCGCTTCCGGCGAGGCGTTGAGGATCGACGGCGAACCCGACGTGCCCGACTGGCGGCCGTCCCCGATGCAGGCGAGCGCGTGGATGCCCTTCTTGATGAGATAGGCCGGCGGCTGCATGTTGACGACCTCGGCACCGCCGGGATAGCCGACCGGGCCGGCGCCGCGCATGAACAGGATGGTGTGTTCGTCGATGCCTTGCGCCGGGTCGTCGATGCGGGCGTGGTAATCCTCCGGCCCGTCGAAAACCATGGCGTTGCCTTCGAAAGCCTCGGGATCCCTAGGATTGGACAGATAGCGCTCGCGAAACTCGGGCGAGATGCCGCTGGTCTTCATGATCGCCGAATCGAACAGATTGCCCCTGAGGTTGATGAAGCCGGCATTGGCCTTCAGCGGCTTGGCGACAGAGCGGATGACGTCGGGGTTTTCGTTGGCGACGCCCTCGCTATTCTCGCCGATCGACTTGCCGTTGACGGTGCGTGCGCCGGGATGCGGCAACAGGTCGCCCTTCATCAGTTCGGCAATGACCGCCGGCACGCCGCCGGCATGATGGTAGTCCTCGCCAAGATATTCGCCCGTCGGCTGCAAATTGACCAGCAGCGGCACATTGAGGCCGACCGTCTGCCAGTCGTCATTGTCGAGCTTGACACCAAGGTGGCGGGCGATGGCATTGAGGTGGATCGGCGCGTTGGTCGAGCCGCCAATGGCCGAATTGACGACGATGGCGTTCTCGAAAGCCTCTCTCGTCATGATGTCGGACGGCTTCAGATCCTCATGCACCATCTCGACGATGCGTTTTCCGGTCTCATAGGAAATCTGGCCACGCTCGCGGTAGGGCGCGGGAATGGCGGCCGAGCCCGGCAACTGCATGCCAAGCGCCTCGGCCAGCGAGTTCATCGTGGTGGCGGTGCCCATGGTGTTGCAATAGCCGGTGGACGGCGCCGACGAGGCGACGATGTCCATGAACTCGTCATAATCGATCTCGCCGGCCGACAGGCGCTGGCGTGATTCCCAGACGATGGTACCGGAGCCGGTGCGCTTGCCCTTGTGCCAGCCATTGAGCATCGGCCCGACCGACAGCGCGATCGCCGGAATGTTGACGGTGGCCGCTGCCATCAGCAGCGCCGGCGTCGTCTTGTCGCAACCGATGGTCAGCACGACGCCATCGAGCGGGTAGCCGTAAAGCACCTCGACCAGGCTGAGATAGGCAAGGTTGCGGTCGAGCGCTGCGGTCGGGCGCTTGCCGGTCTCCTGGATCGGATGGCAGGGGAACTCGAACGGAATACCGCCCATCGAGACGATGCCTTCGCGCACACGCTTGGCCAGTTCGATATGATGACGGTTGCAGGGCGACAGATCCGAGCCGGTCTGGGCGATGCCGATCAGCGGCTTGCCGGACATCAGTTCGGCGCGCGTCAGGCCGTAATTGAGATAGCGCTCGAGATAGAGAGCCGTCATGCCCGGATTGTCGGGATTGTCGAACCACTCCTGCGAGCGAAATTTTTTCTTATGGGTGGGGGCGCCTGCCATCATGGTCTCCGTATTTGTAAGACAAATCGATATGGCAACGCGCGGGAGCAGGCAAGAGGGCGTGCGGTCGCAACCGGACTTTGGTGCGATAGACACGCACCAAGCCGTGCGTTACGGGTTCGGACAGTCTTGTCCGGGAGGTTTTCATGGCTTTGGTGATCGAAGGCGAGGAGCGCATTGCCGCACCGCTGCAAAAAGTGTGGGAAGCGCTGAACGATCCCGAGGTCTTGAAGGCGACCATTCCCGGTTGCCAGAGCCTGGAGATGAAGTCGCCGACCGAGATGGCGGCAACCGTGGTGGTGAAGATCGGACCGATCAAGGCGACGTTCAACGGCGAAGTGACGCTGAAGAACCTGAAGCCGCCGCACTCCTACACCATCCAGGGCGAAGGCAAGGGCGGCATTGCAGGCTTCGCCAAGGGTGGCGCCGACGTGACGCTGACGGCAGATGGACCCGACGCCACGATATTGAACTACGCGGCCAAGGCCGATGTCGGCGGCAAGATCGCCCAACTCGGCAGCCGGCTGATCGAATCGACCTCGAAGAAACTGGCCGGACAGTTTTTTTCCAGCTTCGGCGAGAAGGTCGGCGCGGCCTAGGCTGCAGAGCGGCGGCTACCGAACAAGCTACTCGAAAACAATACTCGGCACCGCCGCTGCCGCAGCACCACGCTCTTCGTTAACCCGGTCCCAGACCTTCGAGGCGATGTCGCGGTAGATTTTCGCCTCGGCGCCGTCGGGCTTGGAGACGACAACCGGCGTGCCGGCATCCGAGCTTTCGCGAATGCCCATCTCGAGTGGCACCTCGCCGAGGAAGGTGACGCCAAGGCGCTCGGCCTCGCGCCGCGCCCCGCCATGACCGAAGATGTCGTAGCGCTTGCCGGTGTCCGGGGCGATGAAATAGCTCATGTTCTCGACGATGCCGAGCAGCGGCACGTCGACCTTCTTGAACATGTTGAGGCCTTTTCGCGCGTCGATCAGGGCCAGGTCCTGCGGCGTCGAGACGATGACGGCGCCAGCCAGCGGCACCTGTTGGGCCATGGTCAGTTGCGCGTCGCCGGTGCCGGGCGGCATGTCGACGACGAGCACGTCGAGCCGACCCCATTCGACTTCACGCAGCATCTGCGTCAGTGCCGACATCACCATCGGGCCACGCCAGATCATCGGCGTTTCCTCGTCGACGAGGAAACCCATCGACATCACCTTCAGGCCGTAATTCTCCATCGGTTTCAGGATCTTGCCGTCGACGGTCTGCGGCCGGCCGTGGATGTTGAGCAGCCTTGGCATGGACGGGCCGTAGATGTCGGCATCGAGCACGCCGACGCGCAGGCCGTTGGCGGCGAGGCCGAGCGCGATGTTGACGGCGGTGGTCGACTTGCCGACGCCGCCTTTGCCGGAAGCAACGGCAATGATCGCTTCGATACCGGGCACGCCACGCTTGCCCGAGCTGTGCGAGGCCGGCGCGTGCGGAGCCGCACGCGGCGCGGCGGCAGCGGGCGCAGCCGGCGGAACGGGCCTGGGTGCGGGGCGCGATGGAACCGGCGCCTCCATGCCGCCGCCCCTCTTCTCCGCCGTCAGCGCGACGACGGCGCCGGCGACACCGGGGATCGCCTTGACGACACGCTCGGCAGCGGCGCGCAGCGGCTCCATTTCCTGGGCGCGGGCGGCGGGAACGGTAATCGAGAAGAAGACCTTCCCGTCGGCGATGAAAATTTCCGAAACCATGCCGAGGTCGACGATGTTGCCGGTGAAATCCGGCCCGTTGACCGTCTTCAGACGCTCGGTGACGATTTCCTTGGTGACGGACATGGCAGTTTTTCCTTACGCAGCTTGCGCCTGAGATGCAGCTTGCACCTGAGATAATGCAGTTTCCGGACAGAACCAAGCCGTGGAGCAATGGCTGTCTTGGCGTGCCTGAAAAACCGGCGGGTCCTGCCGGATTTCATCCGCGCCAAACGTCCTCCAGATAAGCGAGCGCCGATGCGGCCAGCAATCAATCCAGCCGACAGTCGCCAAACGATCGCAGCGACCTATTTCAACGACCAGCACGGGACCGACAAGCCGAGAAGGAGGCGATTATGCTCGCAAACAGCAACGCAACGGCAAATCTGGCGGTAAGCGATCTGGCAAAGGCCAAGGCTTTCTACGAAGGAACGCTTGGCCTGAAACAGGTGCAGGATGAGGGGGGCGAACTGATCGTGTACAAAAGCGGCGATACCACCCTCAACGTCTATCATTCCCAATTTGCCGGAACCAACAAGGCGACAGCGGTGACCTGGATGGTTGGCGACGAGATCGGCAACATCGTCAAGGAGCTGAAGTCGAAGGGCGTCGCCTTCGAGCACTATCAGATGCCGGGCTTGACGCTGGAGGGCGATCTCCACGTCGGTTACGGAATGAAAGTTGCCTGGTTCAAGGATCCAGACGGCAACATCCTGAACCTTGTGGACAGGTAGATTTCTTCACCTCACCTCGCCAGGCCAACCGCGAGGTAGGTGAGCGCCGAAATCAAAGCGGTGGCCGGCAAGGTAACGATCCAGGCGATGACGATGTTGCCGGCAATGCCCCAGCGCACGGCCGAGACGCGGCGGGCGGCGCCGACGCCGATGATGGCGCCGGTGATGGTGTGGGTGGTCGATACGGGAACGCCGAGCCAGGTCGCCGCAAACAGCGTGATCGCCCCACCGGTTTCGGCGCAAAAACCCTGCATCGGGTTCAGCCGGGTGATCTTCGAGCCCATGGTGTGGACGATGCGCCAGCCGCCGAACAGGGTGCCGAGCGCCAGTGCCGACTGGCAAGTGAGGACCACCCACAGCGGCACGTAGAAAGTCGCGCCGAGCATGCCTTGCGAATAGAGCAGCACGGCGATGATGCCCATGGTCTTCTGGGCGTCATTGCCGCCGTGCCCGAGGGAATAGAGCGAGGCGGAAAAGAACTGCATGACGCGGAAGGTGCTGTCGACCGCAAACGGCGTCTGGCGCACGAAGAGCCACGAGACGACGAGAACCAGGACGAGCGCCAGGATAAAGCCCGTCGCTGGCGACAAGACGATTGCCGCGACCGTCTTGCCAAGCCCGGTCCAAACGATGGCGCCCACGCCTGCCTTCGCCACACCGGCGCCGACCAGGCCGCCGATCAGCGCATGCGAGCTGCTCGAAGGGATGCCGGCGATCCAGGTGACGATGTTCCAGACGATGGCGCCGACCAGGGCTGCAAAGATCACCGCCGGGGTGACGATGCTGACGTCGACGATGCCTTTGCCTACGGTCTCGGCAACGTGGAGGCCGAAGAACATGAAGGCGATGAAATTGAAGAATGCCGCCCACAGCACCGCATATTGCGGCCGCAGCACGCGGGTGGAAACGATGGTGGCGATGGAATTGGCGGCGTCGTGCAGGCCGTTGAGAAAGTCGAAGAACAGTGCGACGGCGACGAGGCCGGCCAGCACGGGAAAGGCAATGGTTGCTTCCATCACCTAGACATTCTCAATGACGATGCCGCTGATCTCGTTGGCGACGTCCTCGAAGCGGTCGACCACCTTTTCCAGTTGGCCATAAATCTCGCTGCCGATCATATAGGCCATCGGATCGCTGCTGCCGTGCTTCCTGAAGAGATCCTTCAGCCCTTGCTCGTGCAGGTCGTCGGCCCGGCTTTCGACGCGCATCACCTCTTCGGCGATGGCGTTGAGGCGCACAGTATGCGTTGCGACCTTGTTGAGCAGCGGGATCGCCTCGGCCACCAGCTTGGCGGCGGCGACGATGACGCCACCCATTTCCTGCATCAGCGGATCGAACTCCTTGCGCTCGAACAGCTTCACCGTCTTGACCGTCTTGTGCATCATATCGATGGCGTCATCCATCGACTGGATCAGGTCCTTGATGTCGCCGCGATCGAAAGGCGTGATGAAGGAGCGCCGTACCGCCAGCAGGACTTCCGCGGTGATGTGGTCGGCCTCATCTTCGAGATCGATGATTTTCTGGCACCAGAGATCGATATCCCTGCCCTGGAGAAGCTGCTCCAGCGCCTCGGCGCCGCCGACCACGGTGCGGGAATGTCGTTCGAACAGGTCGAAGAAGCGATCTTCGCGCGGCAAAAGCTTGCGGAACCAGCCCAGCATGGTCGATCTCCCAGTTTCATCCACATAGCGCCGCATTCAGCCGCGGGAAACAGGTAGCCGGCTTAAAGGTGTGGATGCAGGGCAATTGTGCGTGGCGCTTGCGGTAGAGCACAATTTCCCCGACCTTGCAGCGAACGACCGGAAAGATCACATGATCGACAAGCTGGAATTCTTCATCGCGCTCGCCAGGGAGGAGCATTTCGGCCGGGCGGCGGAGGTGTGCGGCGTCACGCAGCCGACGCTGTCGGCCGGCATCAAGCAGTTGGAAGGCCAGCTTGGCGTCATGC
>NZ_RZPB01000193.1:0-8870 GCF_003998535.1 Mesorhizobium sp. M7A.F.Ca.AU.002.02.1.1
AGGAGGCGGTGCGCGCCGAGATCACGCCATGCTTCGTCGAACGTGATGCGCTGCGTACGGATATCGTCGTGCTCGCCTGCACACACTACCCCTTTCTGGCCAATCGTATGCGCAAGACGGCGCCTTGGCCGGTCGACTGGCTCGACCCCGCCGAAGCGATCGCGCGCCGGGCGCTGTCGCTTCTCGCCGACATCGATCCGAGCGGTCGTGGCGAGATGTTGCCTGAAGGGCCCGACCTTGCCGTCTTCACATCGAAAAGAGCCGATTTCCCCACCCGCCGCCTGATGCAGGGGTTCGGGTTGGCGATGTCGTGATTGCGAAGCGGAACATCACGGCAGTCGTTGCGTTTTTCTCCTGATGCCAACGGGAGAAAGAGCCATGCCAGCCACCTCGAAAGCCCAGCAGAAAGCCGCCGGCGCGGCTCTGTCGGCCAAGCGCGGCGAGACCAAGAAGAGCGAACTCCAGGGCGCTTCCAAGGGAATGTACGAATCGATGAGCGAAAAGCAGCTCGAGGAATTCGCCGAGACGAAGCGCAAGGGCCTGCCGGAGAAGAAGTCGAAAGGCTAGAGTGCAGTCCGCCGTTCAAGGGAAACGCCGAAGAACACGAGCCGGAATCAAAAGCCCGCGGCCAAACCGCAGGCTTCGAAATGATGTCGGCCGCCTGATTGCAGCCTACCAGCGCCCTCTGCACTGCTTGATCTTGTAGCGGATGACCTTCTTGTGGCCGTGCCGCCAGATAATTTTCTTCTTGATCACGATGCGGCAAGCCTGGTGGTGCCGGTGCCCTTGCCAATGCCTGGCCTCAGCCGGCTCCGGTGTCATGACCGCCATGGATCCCGCCAACACAGCGGCTCCTGTCAGGGTAAGGAAGAATTTCTTCATGCGAATGTAGCTCCTCTGCTCCGGTCCCTTCCTGATGCCGCTGGCGCAACCTCCCGCCACATCCGGCACTGTACTCAACCCAGAGACGCTATATCGTCGCCATGGCCTACGCCAGCCACAAGCTTGACACCGGTTAAATCTCCGTTTAATCAGCGCGCTAACACCGGGCCGCAATGCCCGGTGGTTTTCTTTATGTGCGCAAGATGCGTGGAAATCCAATTCTACTATCTTGTTTGAACTGACGTGTCCCGTGGGTTTTCCGCCGCGTTGCGTGGGAAAACCCTGTCAGGTCTCGAAAACGGAGGCCAGAGGAGGGCGCGTTTCCTTCACCCGGACCATGAGGTTCCGGGTGTGTTGTTTTGAAAAGGGAATGCGATGAGCAAGCGCGAATCCGCGAAGTACAAGATCGACCGCCGTCTCGGCGAAAACATCTGGGGCCGCCCGAAGTCCCCGGTCAACAAGCGTGAATACGGCCCCGGCCAGCATGGCCAGCGCCGCAAGGGCAAGCTTTCCGATTTCGGCCTGCAGCTGCGCGCCAAGCAGAAGCTGAAGGGGCACTATGGCGACGTTTCGGAAAAGCAGTTCCGCAAGGTTTATGAAGAGGCTGACCGCCGCAAGGGCGACACCTCGGAGAACCTGATCGGCCTGCTCGAGTCGCGTCTCGACGCGGTCGTCTACCGCGCCAAGTTCGTGCCGACCATTTTCGCCGCCCGTCAGTTCGTCAACCACGGTCACGTCAACGTCAACGGCAAGCGCGTCAACATCGGCTCGTACCGCTGCAAGCCGGGCGATGTCGTCGAAATCCGCGAAAAGTCCAAGCAGCTGGTCATCGTTCTGGAAGCGGTCGGTCTCGCCGAGCGCGACGTGCCGGACTACATCGAAGCCGATCACAACAAGATGGTCGCGACCTTCTCGCGCATCCCCGGCCTGGCGGACGTTCCGTTCGCCGTGCAGATGGAACCGAACCTGGTCGTCGAATTCTATTCGCGCTAAACGAGCGCGTTCTGCGACATCCTGCGAAGGCCGCCCGTCGAGGCGGCCTTTTCTTTGTCGGTCATGTCCGCTAATCCGGCGCTCTGGGCCATTGAAAGCGACATGCCATGAACATGCTTCCAGACATTGAAACGCTCGAACCGGTCGCCGACAGCGAAGGCGGTTTCCATCCGCTGGTCGCCGACAGCGAAGGCGGTTTCCATCCGCTGTTCGCCGACGTGCCGTCCTCGGTCGAGTTCAACAAACTGCGCAAGCGGCTGCTGCGGCTGACCCGGCAGGCGATCGAGGATTTCTCGATGGTCAAGCCCGGCCAGCGCTGGCTCGTAGCGCTGTCGGGCGGCAAGGATTCCTACGGCCTGCTCGCGGTGCTGCTCGACCTCAAATGGCGCGGGCTCTTGCCGGTCGATCTTCTGGCCTGCAATCTCGACCAGGGCCAACCGAATTTCCCCAAACATATCCTGCCGGACTATCTCGACAGCCACGGCATTGCGCACCGGATCGAATATCAGGACACCTATTCCGTCGTCACCGACAAGCTGCCGGCGGGCAGCACCTATTGCTCGCTCTGCTCGCGTCTCAGGCGCGGCCATCTCTACCGCATTGCACGCGAGGAGGGGTGCTCGGCGCTGGTGCTCGGCCATCATCGCGAGGACATTCTCGAGACCTTCTTCATGAACCTCTTCCATGGCGGGCGTCTCGCCGCCATGCCGCCAAAACTGCTCAATGACGAAGGCGACGTCATGGTGCTGCGGCCCTTGAGCTATTGCGCCGAGGTCGATCTGGAAAAATTCGCTGCCGCCATGCGATTCCCGATCATTCCCTGCGATCTCTGCGGCAGCCAGGAAGGTCTTCAGCGCAATGCCATGAAGGCGATGCTCGAGGACCTGGAAAAGCGCATGCCGGGCCGCAAGGATACGATGCTGCGCGCGCTGTCGAACAGCAGGCCATCGCATCTGCTCGACAGAAAGCTGTTCGATTTCGCTGCCCTCAAGACCCTCACCACAAGGCAAGCCGATGACATTTGACGACACCGCGATCGACTGGCTGGCCGGCATTCTGGCCGAGGCGGCACTGGCCGAGATCATGCCGCGCTTTCGCCGGTTGGGCGATGGCGATGTCAGGCAGAAGACGTCGGCCGCCGACCTGGTGACCGAAGCCGACGTCAATGCCGAGCGGCTGATCACCGCGCGGCTGCGCGAGCGGTATCCCTCAGCGATGGTCGTCGGCGAGGAGGCCTGTTCCGACAATCCAGCGCTTTTAAACGGGTTGGGCGATGCCGATCTGGCCTTCGTCATCGACCCGGTCGACGGTACTTTCAATTTCGCCTCCGGCGTGCCGCTGTTCGGCGTCATGCTGGCGGTCGTGGTCAAGGGCGAGACCGTCGCCGGCATCATCCACGATCCCGTCGGCAAGGACTGGCTGATTGGCGCCAGGGGTGCCGGCAGCCATATCCGGCATGCGCACGGCAGCATCGAGAAGGTGCATGTAGCGGTACCCGCGCCGATCTCGGAGATGACCGGCTCTGTCTCCTGGCAATATATGGCCGAGCCGGAACGGACACGGCTGGCGCGCAACCAGACCAAGATCCTGTCGCAGTTCGCCTATCGCTGCGCCGCGCACGAATACCGCCTGCTGGCGAGCGGCCATGCCCACTTCGTCGTCTACAACAAGCTGATGCCGTGGGACCACCTGGCCGGCGTGCTGATCCATGCCGAGGCCGGCGGCCATGCGGCGCGCTTCGACGGCAGCGCCTATCTGCCCTCGCATCTCGGCGGCGGCCTGCTTGTCGCGCCAGACAAGGAAAGCTGGCACGAATTGCGCCGCGAGCTCTGGGCGCAGTAGGATCGATTGCTGCGTTAGCCGAAAGCAGTACAATCTCGCGCAAATCCGGAGGCTCTCGAATGAAACCTCGGTTTGCATTTGTCGCGGCGGCTCTTGCCGCCGGTCTGTTCGCCAGTTCCCTGGAAGCAAGGTCGCAAGAGCGCAGCTGTCGCAGTACCGATCCCGTCGACACGATAAAGGAGATGTCGGACGCGATCTATGCCTGCTGGAAGCCGCCACCCGGAACCGCGGGCATGTCCCTCACGCTGCGGTTCTCGCTTCGCCGCAACGGCACGCTGATCGGCAAACCTCGCGCCACATATTCCGATCTGGGAACCGATGCCCAGCGCAGCCGGGCCTTCGTGGCATCCATCCTCAGGGCACTCGATGACGCTCTGCCATTGCACTTTTCGGACAGCATGGGCGAAGCAATTGCGGGGCGCATGCTTGCCCCTCGGTTCACGGCAGCCCTTGAAGGTGCGTCCTAATGCAAGTCGGTGATGTGCCCTGAAACGGGCGGGTTCTGTGGCTGGAACATCTTGCCGCGCTCGGCGATGAAGATCATCAGCAGCGCGGCGACCGAGACGCTGCAGAAGCCGGCGGCCAGCGGCGTCACCGTGCCGTTGAAGGCCTGGCCGATCAGCGTACCGAGAATGCCGCCGAGAAACGTCTGCATGAAACCGAGGATCGACGAAGCCGTGCCGGCCAGTTGGCCGAGCGGCTCCATGGCCAGCGCGTTGAAGTTCGCGCCGAGCGCACCGAATGGAAGCATGGCGCAGGCAAAGAAGGTGATGAACAGCCAGAGCGGCATCTTCATCTCCAGCGAAATCACCAGCCAGGCAAGGCTGATGACCAGGAACAGCAGCAACGCACTCTGCGACAGGCGGCGCATGCCGATGCGACCGACAAGGCGCGAGTTCAGAAAGTTGGAGAAGGCGAGCACGCCCGCAACCCCGGCAAAGATGACCGGGAACATCTCGCCGACTTTGAAAATGTCGACATAGATCTGCTGCGCCGAAGCGATGAAGCCAAACATGGCGCCGAAAATGAAGGTGCTGGCGAAGGCATAGCAGATCGCAATGCGGTTGGTGAGAACGATACGAAACCCGCCGACAATGGAGTTGAGCGTCAGCGGCCGGCGATGTTCGGGATGCAGCGTTTCAGGAAGGCGCAGCAGCGACCAGGCCGAGACGAGCAGCGCACCGACGGCCATGGTGACGAAGATCCAATGCCAGGTCGCAAACAGCATGATAAATTGGCCGATGCCGGGAGCAATGACCGGTATCGCCATGAACACCATGAAGATCAGCGACATCACCTCGGCCATGCGCCGGCCGTCGAACGTATCGCGCACGATCGAGACCGCGATGACACGAGTGGCGGCTGCACCGATGCCTTGCACGGCCCGGCACAGCAGAAGTGTTTCAAAGCTTGGTGCAACGGCGGCGGCCGCAGCCGCGGCGACATAAATCACCAGCCCGGCGACCAGTGGTGCGCGACGTCCGAAGCGATCCGAGATCGGCCCGAAGAACAGCTGCCCGCCACCGAAGCCCAGAATGTAGGCCGTTATGACGTACTGCCGGTGGTTTTCATTTTCGACGCCGAGCGAGGCGCCGATCTGCTGCAGAGCCGGCAGCATGATATCGATGGCCAGCGAGTTCAGCGCCATCAGTGCCGCGCACAGAGCGATGAACTCCCAGCGCGGAATGGGCAGTTTGCTTGCCGATTGCGGCGCTGGTTTTGGCTGGTCCACGGCAAGTCCGATCTTTCAAACGAAAATGCGCCGGCGGGCCGGCGCATTGGCTCGTCCTGGTCCTGGGGTCAGGACATGAAAATTGCCGAGGTGAGGTTGCCCCGGTGCCTGGTGCTCGATGCCCGAAAATCAACGTCGATTTCGGGCATGCACAAAACAGAAATCAGGCGGCGCCTTTGACGCTGACGCCCTTCTCGACGAGGAACGTCTGCAGCTCGCCCGCCTGGAACATCTCGCGCACGATGTCGCAACCGCCGACGAATTCTCCCTTGACGTAGAGCTGAGGGATCGTCGGCCAGTTGGAGTATTCCTTGATGCCCTGGCGCAGTTCAGCCGAGTCCAGGACGTTCACGCCTTTGTAGTCGGCGCCGATATAGTCGAGGATCTGGACGACCTGGCCGGAAAATCCGCATTGCGGGAAACCAGGTGTGCCCTTCATGAAAAGGACGACGTCGTTGCCCTTCACTTCATTGTCAATGTAGTCGTTGATGCTGCTCATGGAATATCCTTTCCCGCCTGTGGGAGTCAGGCTCGAAACATACCCTTCAAATAAACCCAACGATTGCTCGAAACAAGACGTTAGCCGCGCCGTGGCTGAAATGGCGCAAAGGATGAGCCGTGTTGGGCCAAGCGCTAAGGGTCAGTCGGGAACGCTGGTCTGCAGCGCCAATGCGTGCAACACGCCGCCCATATTGCCCTTCAGCGCGTCATAGACCATCTGGTGCTGCTGGACGCGGCTCTTGCCGCGAAAGCTCTCGGCCACCACCTCGGCCGCATAGTGGTCGCCGTCGCCGGCGAGATCGCGAATCGTCACCTTGGCGTCCGGAATGCCGTCCTTGATCAGTTTTTCGATGTCGTGGGCATCCATTGCCATGGCAAAATCCTGTTTCGAGCGGCCGGTAGCCGGCCATAAGATGAGAGTCGGGTGAGCCTAAAGCCTTTCCGGTCCGGATTGAAGCCGTTCTGTCCCGCCAACGGCCACACGGCTTCAGAGAAAGACTAGGCCGGTGGGCTTGCTTCATCCTCGGCAACGTCCTCGCGTGTCGAGAAAGCGCGGCCAAGGCTGAAGGCAAGCACATAGAGCGGCGCGTTGAGCAGCAGGCTGACAATGGGGAGATAGCTCGTCATTTGCCAAGCCGGCGAGAAGAACCCTTGGCCATGGCCGTCGCAGATGAGCGACGAGCCGTACTCCCACAACGCGCCCACGACCACCGTGCCGGCGAAAAGCTTGACGCAGGTGACGATGTGCCTTGCCCGTGCCGGATCCGGGAAAAGGCGGCCCCAGAGCACCAGGCAGATGATCGGGACCGCGTAGAGGAGGTTCTGCAGCGCCAGCATCGGGACGGCGCCGTTCGCCGCGGCAAGGAACTCCGCACGTGTTTCCAGCCGCATACAAACCTCGCTCGAGGTTGTCGACAGCAGGAAAAAGACGAACGGTCCCAGGAACCAGAAGAAGAACAGCGACGGCCAGAAAACGACTGCAAGCAGCGCCCGGGCAGCCAGTGTGGTCAACTAGCCTGATCCATGAAGCGCGGGAACCAGCCTTCGTGAGCCGAGGAGAGTTCGCTGACCGGGATTGCCCTGGCGTCGCCAAGCTTCAGCGCGCTGCCGCCTGTGGAGCCGATCCACGGCGCGAAGATGCCAAGCTCGCCCTGCTGCTTGCGAATGGCGTCCCATTCGTCACCATGCGGGTCGATCGACAGCGTCAGCAGATAACGGCCCTGATCCTCGCCGAACCAGACCGGGATCGGGTCGGTGCCGACAAGGCCGGGAACGGTGGCGCCGATGCCGGACGCCATCACCATTTCGGCTAAAGCCACCGCGATACCGCCATCGGAAACGTCATGCGCCGCCGTGACGATGCCGGAGGCGATGAGCGCGCGCACATGGTCGCCGACGCGCTTTTCATGCTCGAGGTCGACCGGCGGCGGCGGTCCATCCGTGCGGCCGTGTATGTCCCTGAAATAGACCGATTGCCCGAGATGCGTTCCCCAGGACGCCGGCGCGCCGACCAGCAGGATCATTTGGCCCTCGGCCGCAAAGCCGGCCCGCACCATCTTCGACCAATCGGCGATCAGGCCGACGCCGCCGATGGTCGGGGTGGGCAGGATGCCCTGGCCGTTGGTCTCGTTGTAGAGCGAGACATTGCCGGAGACGATCGGGAATTCGAGCGCACGACAGGCGTCGCCGATGCCCTTCACGGCACCGACCAGCTGGCCCATGATCTCGGGCCGTTCCGGGTTGCCGAAATTGAGGTTGTCGGTTGCGGCCAGCGGCAGAGCGCCGGTGGCGGTCAAGTTGCGCCAGCATTCGGCCACCGCCTGCTTGCCGCCCTCGTAAGGGTCGGCCTCGCAATAGCGCGGCGTCACGTCGGACGAGAAGGCGAGCGCCTTGGTCGCATGGCCTTCGACCCGCACCACGCCGGCATCGCCGCCTGGAAGCTGCAGCGAATTGCCCTGGATCAGCGTGTCATACTGCTCCCACACCCAGCGGCGCGAAGACAGGTCGGGACCGCCGAGCAGCTTCAGGAGCGCGTCTGCAACATCGGCTTGCGGAACATCATTGGCGGCCAGCGGCGCCGGCTTCTTCGGTTCGATCCACGGCCGGTCATATTCCGGAGCCTTGTCGCCAAGATCCTTGATCGGCAGGTTGGCAACCTCGTCGCCCTGGTGCAGCACGCGGAAGCGCAGATCGTCGGTGGTCTTGCCGACGATGGCGAAGTCGAGCCCCCATTTGTGGAAGATCGCCTCGGCTTCCTTTTCCTTTTCCGGACGCAGCACCATCAGCATGCGCTCCTGGCTTTCCGAAAGCATCATTTCGTAGGCGCTCATGCGCTCTTCGCGCACCGGCACCTTGTCGAGATCGAGCTCGATGCCGAGGTCGCCCTTGGCGCCCATTTCGACCGCCGAGCAGGTGAGGCCGGCCGCACCCATGTCCTGGATGGCGATGACGGCGCCCGAGGCCATCAGTTCGAGGCTGGCTTCCAGCAGGCACTTTTCGGTGAAGGGATCGCCGACCTGCACTGTCGGACGCTTCTCATCGATCTTGTCGTCGAATTCGGCCGAAGCCATGGTGGCGCCGCCGACGCCGTCGCGGCCGGTCTTGGCGCCGAGATAGACGACCGGCAGGCCGACTCCCTTGGCTTCGGACAGGAAGATCGCATCGGTCTTGGCAAGGCCCGCTGCAAAGGCGTTGACCAGGATGTTGCCATTGTAGCGGGCATCGAAATTGACCTCGCCGCCGACCGTCGGCACGCCGAACGCGTTGCCATAGCCGCCGACGCCGGAAACCACGCCTGAAACGAGGTGCCTGGTCTTGGGATGGTCGGGCGCACCAAAACGCAGCGCATTCATCGCCGCGATCGGCCGCGCGCCCATGGTGAAGACGTCGCGCAATATGCCGCCGACGCCGGTCGCCGCAC
>NZ_RZPB01000194.1:0-8868 GCF_003998535.1 Mesorhizobium sp. M7A.F.Ca.AU.002.02.1.1
CAGGCTATGCTCTACCCCGATACCGTCGAAGCTGAAGTCCTCGTGCACAAGCCGTGGTTTGTGGCGACGATGTTCGGCGTCGTCTTTGCGATCTTCCTCGCTTTCAACCTGACGTCGACGAGCTTCGGCGAATTGATGCGCCCGGTCATCGGCGAACCGTCGCAGAGCGGCCTCTATGGTCGGTTTGCCATCGCCTTCGTGATCGCGCTTCTGTTCGTCCTCAATGTCGTCCTGATCGGCTTCGCCTCGCTGCGTGTCCAGATCGCCATCGTCTGGTTCGAACTGCTGCTGCTCTTCCTGGCCTTCTTCGCGACCTTTCATCTCAGCCTGCCCTTCATCCGGGAAAAGCTGCCATTCCTGATTTCCCAGGGCGTGGTGACCACGCTCTACGTCTCGGCCATCTCCATCATCATCGCCTCCCTGATCGCCATACTGGGTGCCGTAGCCAAGCTGTCCACCAACGGCTTCGCCTACGCCATCGCAAGCTTCTACACTTCGTTCTTTCGCGGCCTGCCGCTCCTGATGCAGGTTTATCTGATCTATCTCGGCCTGCCGCAACTGGGCTTCGTGGTCGGTGCGGTTCCCGCCGGCATCCTGGCGCTCTCGCTGTGCTACGGCGCCTACATGACCGAAATTTTCCGATCGGGAATCCAGAGCATCGACCGTGGTCAATGGGAAGCATCGCGCTCGATGGGTTTTGGCTTTTCGTTGACCATGCGCCGGATCATACTGCCGCAGGCGCTTCCGGTCATCATTCCGCCGACCGGCAACCAGTTCATTTCCATGCTCAAGGACAGTTCGCTGGTCTCGGTCATCGGCGTCTGGGAACTGATGTTCCTTGCCCGCACGCTGGGTCAGAAGACCTTCCAGCACATGGAGATGCTGATTTCGGCGTCTCTCATCTACTGGATGCTGTCGATCTGCCTCGAGCTGATCCAGTCCCGCATCGAACGACACTATGCCAGGAGCAAGGTGCGATGAGCGCTCAAGCCATCATTGAAGCCAGAGCCGTCTCCAAATGGTACGGCCAGTTCCATGCCCTGAAGGACATCAATCTGACGGTCCACAAAGGCGAACGCATCGTCATCTGTGGTCCGTCCGGCTCCGGAAAGTCGACACTGATCCGCTGCTTCAATCGCCTCGAATCGCATCAGGAGGGCGACATCGCCGTCAACGGCATCCATCTTCACCCAAAGATGAAGAACGTCGCCGACGTGCGCAGCAATGTCGGCATGGTGTTCCAGCACTTCAACCTGTTTCCGCATCTGACCGTGCTGATGAACTGCATGGCCGGGCCGATGTGGGTCAAGGGCGTTTCCGCCGCCGAGGCACGCAAGACCGCGCTGCAGTTCCTGGAGCGCGTGCGCATTCCCGAACAGGCGAACAAATTCCCGGTCCAGCTGTCGGGCGGCCAGCAGCAGCGCGTCGCCATTGCGCGAAGCCTGTGCATGAAGCCGGCGGTAATGCTGTTCGATGAGCCGACATCGGCACTCGACCCGGAAATGGTGTCGGAAGTGCTCGATACGATGACCGGGCTAGCGCGCGACGGCATGACTATGGTTTGCGTCACTCATGAAATGGGCTTTGCACGGGCGGTGGCCGACCGCGTCATCTTCATGGATGCCGGCCAGATAGTCGAGGAAGGCAAGCCGGACAGCTTCTTCGGCAATCCTCAGCACGATCGCACCAAGCTGTTTCTCAGCCAGATACTGAAGCACTGATACGCACATTTTGCCAAGCCAATGGCGGTGAGGGTAGTGGGTCAGTTATTCAGCGATAATGCGGACGGTCTCTGCTATGGTGGAGCGCAAGTCTCCACCCGTGCCGCCGCTCGCATCTGAAAGCGTCGGGCGCTTTCAACAGCAAGATGGTTAGGCTCCCACTCGCTGATCGGGATAAGGCTCGTTGCGGATTAGCTCGAACGTCGCTTTTACCACAAACAGCGGCGCGGTTGTACCGGCATGAACTTGCAATGCGACTTGGCGGAATGTGCCGTTCGGCATCTGGTCCTTGGCTATTTCGAGCAACGCCCTTGCTGCCTCATCTTCGGCAGAAGCTAGGGTTGGAAGGTCTGTGCCTTCCGTGTCCGGGTATGAGGTTCCATTGTCGACTAGATCGAAGAAGAAGCGGGCCATTTAGCCCTAATCGCGAACCCTCAGAAATGTTTCATTGCTACTACATCTCAATCAGGGCGTAGGCCACGCCGAAGATTGCAAGCGTTGCAGCCGCAAAAAACGCCCAGCCTTTTAAGGCGGCGCGCACATCCTCTGGCTTCGCGCCCTTCTGATTATCGTATTCGTCCATAGTAAAGACCCTGGTTCATCGGTCTGTCTTGATACCAACATCAATCGGCAGTGGGCAACCCTTCGGTGGGGTCTGTCAGGCGAACGCGCGCTTCTTATAGGAGCCGCGCACCGCCGGCTTCTCGGATTCCTTCGCTTCGATCAGGGCCACGATATCGCCAAACTCCCAAAGTTTGCCAGTCACGCCAGCGGCCATTGCCGGGGTCAGCCGCAAGGTCGCATGGATACGGCCAAAATTGTAGTACATGAAGTGAAGCGCCACGGCGTTGGCGTGAGCCTCCACCTTTTTGGAACTGGCGCCGGTGACGAGAAATGTGGCGCTGAGCCTGACTCCTGCTCGGCCTATCGCCGTGTCAGGCGGCCCTGCTTGCTGCGCCGTCGTTCGAATAGGCGGGGAAGTCCGTGTACCCCACTTCACCGTTGCGGGTGTAATAGACGGACCGGTCCGCCACAGCCAATGGCCAGCTGGCGCGGCCTGGGCATGCTCGACGTCATTGAAGCCGCCGCACCATATGAACGCGCCGGGGAACAACGCTCGCGCCTTGGCGAGCATGTCATGGTCGAGATGGCGCGCCTCGAACGTGACCGATTCCATGTTGCCGTCGGGCAGCAGCTCATAGAGCAGATGGACATAGGCCACGCCGCGGCGCCCGAGCTGCTCGACGATGTACAGGAACGTCTCCTCGACGAGGCGATCAGCGGGCATCGAACCATATACTTGCCGAACGGTGAAAGGCGAACCCCCACGCGTCCCGGGCCGAATTCCGCCACGACCGCGTCGACGACTTCCATCAGGAAGCGCGTACGATCTTCCATGCTGCCGCCGCCATAGCAGTCTGTGCGGGTGTTGAGCACCGAGTTCATGAACTGCTCGATCAGATAGCCATTGGCGGCATGGATCTCGATTCCGTCAAACCCGACCTCCCGGGCATTGGCGGCGGCTTTGGCGAAGGTTCCCACCATGGCCGTCACTTCCTCGGTGCTGAGCGGCCTCGGCATCTCTGCCGCCATGAAGCGCAACCGGCCGTCCGGGCCATGGGCGAATACCTCTGAGCCGACGGCCTGTTCCGCGGTCACACCCACTGGCGCCTGGCCGTTCGGCAGAAGCGAGGAATGCGCCAGTCGGCCGACATGCCACAGCTGCATGAAGATGGTGCCGCCCTGACGATGAACCTCTTCGGTCACCGGGCGCCAGGCCTGCTTTTGGGCTTCGGAGTGAATCCCGGGAATCCGCGCGTAGCCGTGGCTGGACGTGATCCACGTCGTTGACTTCGGAGATGATCAGGCCGGCGCTACCGCGCTGACCGTAATATTTGACGGTCAGTTCGTTCGGGAGGTCGCCATCTGTCGGAAGGGCGCCCTCGGAGGTAGAGCCGGTTGTCGTCGTCTGCAGGGATTACCGGTCCCGCCAGCCCTCCCGCAAATCCTTTGGACGAACCCGAGTAGATTGCCAACGCGACCGAGAATGTTTAACCAATAGGCTTCCATGTTGTCTCCGCTCACCGGAACCGCAATGGACCCAAACTGTGCTTGCGAGCGACGTTCTCAAATCCCGGCACGGCGTCAGGGCGCCCGACCGGTGAAAAGATCGTGGAACCGCTGCAGGTACAGCGGCCAGCCTTGATCGCTATCGACCCCACCGCGCACGCTCTCCCAGCCTTCGCCGTGGCGCTCGAAATTCCTGTGCTCGATCTCAACCCTGGTCCGGTTCTCCGTCTCCGCCGTGAACCGGACTTCCCATTCGCTGGTCTTGTTCAGGTCGGTCTCAATCTGCCACCGCGGGTTGATATCCCAACTCAGAACCAGCCGGCTCGGCGGATCGTAAGTCAATACACGAGCCCAGCGACACTCGCTGCCGTCGACGCCGCGATCGTAAACGTGCCCCCCAACCCAGGCTTCAAAGATCGTCTCAGCAATGGGCACTTTGAGAAGATTGTGCTCGCGAGGTTTGAACCTGCCGAAATCCTCGGTGAAGACCTTGAAGGCACGCGCCATAGATGCCTCGACGACGACGGAGTGCCTTACAGGCTCGGTAGCAGGATGCTTGCTCATACCTGGTCCTTCTTTGGAGGCTCGACGGCTAGTTTGTAGCCCGCCAGGGTCTTGCTCCAGAACTGATCGACTTCCGCGCGCAGACTTGCCAGGCCGCCGGGATCGATACGATATATGCTTTCCTTGCCCGAGCGCGTGTCGGCAACAAGCCCGGCCTCCTTGAGTACCTTCAGGTGCTGAGAGACCGCTGGTCTGGTTACAGGCAGCGCACGAGCAAGTCCGCTGACCGAACAAGGCTGTTCGAGCAACAGTTCGAAGATCGTTCGTCTCGTCGAATCTCCGAGCGCAGTCCAGTAGTTCGCGTTAGTGGCCACTAACGCGAACTTAAATCGACGGGCCTTCCATGTCAACCTTGGAGTAGTCGACGGGCGGCCCGTTGACTCTGATTAAGCCGCCTTGGCGGCCCCGTCTCGTCGCGCCTCCCGGGCGAGCCGCGGCGCATGCAAAAGCGCGAGCCGATGAGAGCGTTGCAGGACGATCTTGCCAAGGACCCGGACAGCCGATGCCGAGGTCATTACTGCAACCGGCTCCGATCCTGAGCCGATGGGAGGATCAGCGCGTCGCCGCCGGGAGAAGGTGAATTGACGGATGCATTCCCCTGTTGTCTCACCGCCTCTATCAACTCATGTGTTGCTTGAGCGACCTTGGCAACGGGCAATCGGTGCACGCAGTAGACGCCGCCCGGGTTGTTGGGTTTGCACAAATGGGGAGCAACACACTGGCAAGGCAATGGCGGCTCAACCGTGCGGTAAGGCACGCCAACTGGCCCCCAGACATCTGGGGGAGTGAGCCCGTAGAGGCCCACAACTGGAGTTCCGACCGATGCGGCCAAGTGCATTGGGCCGCTCTCGTTTCCCAGGAAGATAAACGCGTCCGCAAGCAATGCTGTTAGTGTCTCAAGCGAGGCTTTGCCAACAACGCTTGCCAACGGGGAGACCGCCACATTCAGGATACGTTGCGCGATTGCGCTCTCGTCAGGTCCGCCAATCAGCAGTGACCGCAGGCCCGTCGTTTCATAAACTTCATCGATCACTGCGGCGAACCGTTCAGGTTGCCAGCACCGCCCTTCGAACCTTGGTCCGGCGTGCACCGCGACGAAAGCTTTTGCATTCAGATTGCTCTGAGCCAGAATCTGGGTCGAAGCGCCTCGTCCGATGGATGTGGGCTCAAGCCTCGGTGTCACTTCACTCGACGTTATCCCGAGCGCTCTCAGCGGCGAAAGATATCGGTACAGGTAATGCGCGCCTCCCTGGCCGAAGGTTTCAGCAAATATATTGGCAGGCTGACTTTCCCAAGATTTTAGAGGCACTTCGGGGGGATCGTATCCGACGCGCATTGGGGCGCCGATCAGCTTGTGTAGCATCCTCGATGTCTTCGAGTCGGTCAGATCGATGGTGAGATCGAATTTTCGGCGGCGGAGCTCAGCGACCAAGCTTGAATATTCCTTCAAGCGCCTGGTTAGGCTTCTACCACCACCTCGAGGGTCGAATCCGATGGCTATGTCTGCGATACCCTGGCTGACCACCAAGTCTCGCAGGCCAGGAGCGCAAAGCATGGCCATGATGGCGTGTGGGTAGGCGACGCGCAGATTTCGCATAAGCGCCGAGGTCAGAATGACGTCCCCGATGTACTTTGCCTGGATAACCAGAATGGATTTGACAGCCAGCCGATCAGCCATCGAGATATTCAGCACGTCAAAACGATGGGGCAGGATGTTGGTCATTGGGCGCGCACACACGTCCAAGAGAGCTCATGTGCCGCTTGTGGTGATCGATGGATCGGCAGCCTTGGAACCTCCGACCCATGCACCTCTCGTTTGTTCCACAAACAAAAAGGCAATCCCACGCAGCGCTCGCTGCCTGGGAGGAGCGGAACCGGGGCCTGTCGGTCTGCGGATGCCGTGGTCATGGCGTCTGTCCCTGCCAAAGCGGCAATCCGCTTTCTCTGGCGAAGTCTCTATCTTCCGCGTAGATGGGCTCGCCTCTTCTCGCCACCCGCCGAAGCAAATCCGCATCTTCGTCGGCATGATATCGGAAGGCGTTTCGGCTATCGTATCCATGCCCGGCCTGAGACAGGGAAAACCCGCTGACCACAACCGGAGCGAAGCCGGCGAAACGCGCAAGCATGACAGCGAAAGCCCCCGTGGAGATGTTCCGGTGCCAGCCGCGGGATACGTGAAATTTGCCGCTAAGCCGCCAGACGATGTTGGCAAGCTGCCACCTGGTAAGCGCCTGCAAGGTCTCGTAACGATAATCGAAGGTGCGACAGCCGGCTTTCAGCTTGTCCTCCACGTCAGGCCAGATCGGGACGATCAGATGCTTTGCCTGCCGCCCTTTTAGCAAGTCACGCTTGTAGAAGTCCTGCTCACCTTGGCCAACCAGAATGCCGCGACGCATCAGCGCCATATCAGGAGCGGCGAGGCCAAAGGTTTCCGCCAAAATCTGGGAAGCGTTGACGGTTATAAGCGCCCAACCGGCATCATGTCCGTACGGGAGGCGAAAATTCGGCGCCGATCCCATGACCAAGGCGGGACCCGTGAGCCTAGGCAAGCGGAGGATGGGCTTTGAGAGCACGGGCAAGAGATCCGAAAGCGGAGGTTTCATGCGGGGATCTGAACCGCATTTTCCTCAAACGCACGCAGAATGCTTTCTTCTCGGCTCCACAATTCGTCCCATTGTGTGGCGCCCGACCAACCGGCAAACCAGGGACCGCCGAGCGTGTAGTGCGCCAGCGACACCTCGGCGGGGTCGAGTTCGGAAGCCGACGCCCCTACGAGGTAGTTCCATGCCAGAGGCAACTCCCCGATCTCATGATCCTCGAGCCATTTGAAGGCGTGGAGGTCACGTCCGGGCCACGTATTAAGCATTTCGTTCGTCAGTCGTTTGTTGGCGGGATGATCTAGATTCCACAAAACGACCGACGACCAGTTCTTGCGCCGATAGAACGTCTGCGTTTGTCCGTCCATCTTGACGGCTTCAGACTCGCGTTGCCGGTGCTTAACCGCCATGATCGCGTAGGAAGGATCGACCAGGTCGAGCAGCTTGACGGGATCCTGCAGAAAAAGAACGTCACAATCGCAGAACATGGCCCAGCCGCCTTGCCGCATAAACGGAACGGCAAAGCGCGATATGGCAAACTCGGTCGCCATCGGTGCCTCGGAGATCGGGCACCAGAGCCTACCGTCACGTACCTCCATCGGTCGCTTCATGATTCCTTGGGCTTCAAGGTCTTTGAGCACCAGTGGGTGGATCTGCAACGGCGTGCTTGTCCGGCGGAAGGCGCTCCATCGCGCCACCTCGAGGACTCGGGCTTCGCGTGGGTCGTACCCGATGTAGATTGGCATCATAGTGTAACTCTGCAGTTGGAAGTGAGTTTGCCCGAATTATGCAAGGTTGCGCGGCTGGCGGTAGACCCCAGGTAAATGGATCAACCCGCCGCGATGGCGATCGTGCAAGGCCAGAGCGCCACAGTCGGGATATTGTTGCAGTGAGGCCGGAGTCAAGCAACCGTGAGCGACGGTATTTCGTTTGGCTCGACGGAACATTGGCCGGGCCGGCGGCCCAATAAAGCGAACAGATGTTATCGCGCTCGCTAGCTCCTTTTCCGTGAATGGCTTGCTGAGAATCTTGATCTCGGGAGTGCCAGGGAGTTCGGCGTAGCCTGTTGCTACAATGACGGGGACGCTCGGCCACTTGTCTTTAATCGCCTTCGACAGCTGTAGGCCAGTCGTCTTCGGCATCGCGTAGTCCGTTATAACGGGGTCGAACCGGTGCTCCTCCAACAGCGCAAGGAAGGCGGCCGCAGAATGCGCCTTCGCAACGGTATGGCCGAGATCCTCGAGCATCGCAGCGGTATTCAACAGGACCAGGGCGTCCCCATCATCCACCGCCAGAATTCGCAGAGACACCGCCTCGATGACTTCCTCGGTCAGAACATCCGGCCCGCGCGCGACTTCTGAGCTCGCGGTTGCGATCGGCAGCCATAGTTCCGCTGTGGTTCCGGTTCCCCTGGAGCTCTTGAGCACTAGGCACCCGCCCATTTGCTCTGTCATCCCATGCACCATGGACAGACCGAGACCCGTACCTTTGCCAGCGCCTTTTGTGGTGAAAACGGTTCCGTCGCCCTTCGTCCATTCCTTCGCCACTGTCGGCTGCCGAGAGGCAGACATAATGGCCGGGAGCCAAGCCAGCACCATTGCTTTCGCCGACCTGTTCCATCCGGGCGGAAATGATGATCGGCCCACCATCAGGCATGGCGTCACTGGCGTTGACACACAGGTTGAGCAAGGCAAGTTCGATCTGACTTTCATCGATCATTACATGATCGAGCGAGAGCGGAAATTTCGTTTCTATGATCGCCCTTGAGCCAAGCGACCGCTCCAGCAATTCTCTCATTCCCTGGATTTAGGCCAATTAGGTCGACAGGCTTTGGATCGAGTTGCTGCCGCCAGGCAAAAGCCAGCATGCGCTGCGTCAAGGACGCTCCCCGTCGCGCCCCGAGCACCGCGTTGTCG
>NZ_RZPB01000195.1:0-8836 GCF_003998535.1 Mesorhizobium sp. M7A.F.Ca.AU.002.02.1.1
CGCTGTGAAGACGGTCGTCATCGAGGGTGCTTCCCACGCGCTCATGGTCTCGCACCCCGACGAGGTCACCTCACTTATCGAGGACGCCGCATCGGCCAGCGAGTAGCTCGCCGGAAAGCCGACATTCGACCAACACCCGCAAATCAACACCCTCAACAAAGGAGATTGGAAATGAAGATCGTCGTCATCGGCGGAACCGGGCTGATCGGTTCCAAGACTGTGGAAAGACTGCGCAGGAAGGGACACGACGTGCTTGCGGCGTCACCGAATTCGGGAGTGAACACCGTCACCGGAGAAGGGCTGGCCGTCGCTCTTGCCGGGGCACAGGTCGTCGTCGATCTCGCGAACTCACCGTCATTCGAGGAAAAGGCCGCGCTCGAATTTTTCGCGGCATCCGGGCGTAATCTTCTTGCAGCCGAAGCGGTCGCCGGCGTCCGCCATCACGTCGCGCTGTCTGTGGTCGGCACCGACCGGCTGCAGGACATGGGGTATTTCCGCGGCAAACTGCTTCAGGAAAAGCTGATCAAGGAGTCCGCTATCCCCTACACGATCGTGCACGCCACACAGTTCTTCGAGTTCACCGCCGCCATCGCAAACACCGGCGCCGTAGGGGATACCGTCCACATGTCACCGGCGTACTTCCAACCAATGGCAGCCGACGACGTTGCCGATGCGATGGCGGACGTCGCCCTAGCAGCGCCAGTGAACGGCACGATCGAAATTGCCGGCCCCGATCGCGTTCGTATGAGCGAACTCGTCGGTCGCTTTCTAAAGGCCACCAACGATCCGCGCAAAATCGTCTCGGATCCTGGCGCTCTCTACTACGGTCAAGTGGCAATCGACGATCAAACGCTTGTCCCCGGCGAGAACGCGCGTATCGGCGCCGTCCACTTCGACGACTGGCTCAGCCGATACACGCCACCTGCGTAAGTACTGAACGCCGGTTTCGCGACCCATCAGACCAGCATTCCCTAGCTCTCATTCCAACAAGGATATCGGACATGATCAGGAAACTCCTCTGTGCAGCACTCGCCGCCGCATCCGTCACCGCAGCAATGGCCAAAGACGCGGACAGCGTGAAACTCGTCTACGACCACGCCCTTCCAAATGTGCCCGGCAAGAGCTTGAAAGCCGTGCTCGTCGAGTACGGGCCGGGCGGGACATCGCCGGCGCATACCCATCCCAGTTCCGCGTTCATCTATGCCACGGTGCTGGAGGGGGCGATCCGAAGCCAGGTTAACGGTGGGCCCGTGAAGACGTACCGTGCAGGCGAAAGCTTCTCGGAATTTCCGGGCGACCATCACGCCGTCAGTGAAAACGCCAGCAAGACGGAACGCGCTCGCCTGCTTGCGGTCTTCGTCGTCGATACCAACGAGACCAACCTGACGACCTACGCGAAATGAACTGGTAACGCCCCTGCCAAGGTAAGGGCGTCAAACCGACACACAATCGGCGAAGGAAAGGCACTGACATGGATGCGATCGCCAGGCGCACGCTTGCAGGGGTTTCGGTCCCCGATACGCCGCTTGTCGGCCGGGCGATCGAACATGCCCGCCAGCTATGTGAACCGTATTTGTTCAACCACGTGGTTCGATCATGGCTTTTCGCCGTCCGCATCGCACAGGTCCAGAACATCGAGCACGACGGTGAAGTTGTTGCCGTCGGAACCCTGTTGCACGACGTCACGCTCAACGAGACCTTCGCCGGGCCGCGCCGTTTCGAGGTGGAAGGCGCCGATCTGGCCCGCGCCTTCGTCCGGCAAGGCGGCTTCGACGAGCGTCGTGCTCAGTTGACATGGGACAGCGTCGCTCTCAATTCGACGCCGTCGATTGGCCTCTACAAGGAAGCCGAGGTGGCGCTGTGCACAGCCGGCATCTGCCTTGATGTCGTCGGCCTGCAATACAGTCTCATCTCTTCCGCCGAGATAGCCAGGATCGTCGGCGAATTTCCGCGTCTTCAAATGAAGCGGCGGATGACGCGATGCTTTTGCCACATCGCCAAGGTGAACCCGGAAACGACCTACGACAACTTTGCCCGGGATTTCGGTGAGCGCTTTGTGGCCGGCTACAAGGCGCCGTCTTCCGTCGATTTTGTGATGAACACTTCCTTCGAAGAGTAGGCGAAACCTCGAATCTGATCTCTCCGGCCGCGGCCGCGAGACGCCTCAGGAGGGCACCATGCGAATTGACAGTCTACATCCAGAAACATCGGCGCGCCTTGCGGCGGTCGACCTCGACACGTCGCTGCGGGCAGCTGCGCTATGGCTGTCCAAGCCGGCCATAGGCCGGGTTGTTGTATGCCATGGCAATGGCGAAGCGGCAGGCGTGCTGAGCAAGTCCGACCTTGTTCGTCACCTGGCGAATTCGGGACCGGCGGAAGCGCCGGTATCCACGCTGATGAGCCGGTCTTTCGTATCCTGTGGGCCCAATGACGACCTGCATTCGGTCTGGCAGACCATGACAACACAGCGGCTCCAGAACCTACCGGTGCTCGGCGCCGGCGCTAAGCCGATAGGCGTCCTTGATATCCGCGACGCGATGAAGGCGCTCTTCCAACAGGAAGAACTCCAGGAGCGGCTGCTCGCCAACTATATCGGGGGCATTGGCTACCAATAGAGGAGAATCTCGCGACGGTGCGATGAGCACGAAAGAGGGAGATCCGTCTCGCGAGATGTTGGTCCCGCACTGGCGACGGTCCGCAGATCGCGGGACATATACTGCAGTATGGTTCGGCTTCTTATTCGATCTAATCGACCACTCCCGTCCTCTATTGTACTATATTCAAGCAACTGAATTCTGCCTTAGCAAACATGAGGGTTATAATGTCTCGTCCGGAAGTGAAAGTGGATGTCTTCGACATCGCGCCCGAGATTCCCCGAGATGGCCTGCCCATCCAGATGGCGACCGCCGGCATCGTTCATGACCTTGGCAATCTCATCCAGGTCGCGTCGTCGGCGTTGAATCACCTGGCCCGTGACCCGAGCGTCTCAGCGGCTCCAACGCTTGGGCTTGCAATTTCGGGCGCCAGAACGGCGTTGGAACGAGCTGGCGCGCTTGTCCGCCAGAGTATCAGTTCCGCCCGAGAGAGCCGCAGAGAAAGCGAATATGCCAATGTCGGCGCCTGCCTGGCTGAAATCGAGACCCTCATTCGAAGCGCGTGGGACCCCAAGATTCGTCTCGAGGTTCGAGTGAGGCCGGACTTGCCGTCAGTGAGGTGCAACCGCCTGGGTTTGCAGAACGCGATTCTGAACCTGGTATTCAACGCGCGCGATGCATCCCCCAATGGGGGCCTGATCTCGATAGATACCGCAGTGGTCTTTGATGGCACCTCAGCCGCTCAGGTGGATATCACCACCGCCGACAACGGTGTGGGGATGACCGCCGAGACGATTGCCTTCGCATTCGATCCCTTCTTCACCACAAAAACGGAGGGCCTCGGCGGCGTCGGCCTGCCGATGGTGAAGCGCTTTGCCGAAGAGTCAGGCGGAAGCATCGACATTCAGAGCGCGCCCGGGACAGGCACCACCGTCAGGCTACGTTTGCCCGCGATGTGATAGCGATCGGGCAAACTACGTCCAGCCTCACGCAACGCACATCGAGAGATAGAGATGGATGCAAAGGTCACAGAGAACATTCGGCAGCATCGGTTCGAGCTCCCGATCACCGGTCATGCCTTCGCAGTGGCCTACTATACGCTCCAAGACGGCAAGGTTGCGCTGATACATACCGAAGTGCCTTCGGAATTTTCCGGACAGGGGATCGCGTCGCGGTTGGCGCAAGGCACCTTCGAATTGCTCCGCAAAACCGGCCGCAAAGCTGTCTTGAAGTGTCCCTTCATGAGCGGCTTCGTCGCCAGGCATCCGGAATACACCGATGTCGTTGCAGGGTGATCAGGCACGAATACAGCTGTTTGCAAAAAAGGTCTGAGTCGAGATGTACGACCAATATAATTTGCAGAGGTTCGTCACCGCTCAGGATCCGGTGTACGGCGACGCGCTGGCTATGCTGCGTCGAGGCATGATGTGTACTCCATACATGGAGTTGGTCTTCCCGACGTTGGTTACCGGGCGAAGCGACACTGGAGCCGATCCGTACGCGATCACATCACTCGACGAGGCAGGCGCTTACCTCCAATCGCCGATACTGGGCGGTCGTTATCGGGAATGCGTCGGCACACTGCAACGACTTTCCGATCTAAGTGCTCGCGCGGTCTTCGGTGATGAGGATACAATGAAATTGCACGCGTCCCTCACGCTGTTTTCCGAAGCAAGTAACGACGAGTTCCTGCTCGAGACCATCTTCGACGTCTGGTTCGATGGTCAAATCGACGAGGGCACGATGCGCAAACTCTACTCGGTGTCATGACGCCGCCCGGCGACCCGCGGATGTGGCCGCCGCCGAAACCGTCACCACTTTGTTTCTTCCTGCGGCAGAGGCATCAACCCGTTTTCCCCTGGTACGCCCGGGAAGCGGCCTTCACGCCAGTCCGCCTTTGCCTGCTCAATCCGTTCGACTGAGGAGGAGACGAAGTTCCAATGGACATAGCGTGGTTCGGAAAGAGGTTCGCCGCCGATCAGCATCAGCCGCGCGGCATGGAAGGCAGGCGCCCCGAGCACGATCTCAGCGCCAGGCGCCAGCATGATCAATTCGCCTTCACCGAACGTGCCAAGTTGGCCCATGACTTCAATCTCGCCGGCGACAACATAGATCGCACGCTCGCGATATCCGGGTTTCACCTGATATCGCGCACTGCCCGTGAGCACGATTTCGGCGCAGACCAGGTCGGAGTACGTCCTTGCCGGAGAGACCAACCCGTCGGACGTCCCTGCGATCAAAGTGAACTCGACCCCGTCGGCACAGATCCGTGGGATTTCGGGAGCGCCATAATGTGCAAAGTGGGGAGCAACTTCTTCGTGCCGGGAGGGGAGCGCCACCCACGCCTGAACGCCGAAGAGATTGCTTCCGCGCGCTCGGGCTTCTGGCGACGTGCGTTCGGAATGGACGATGCCCGACCCGGCCGTCGTCCAATTGACTTCGCCGGGGCGGATGGCCTGCACTTCACCGAGATTGTCGCGATGGATGATCTCCCCGTCGAACAGATAGGTCACGGCCGCGATCCCGATATGCGGATGCGGGTCCATGTCGAAACCACGACCCTCGTCGAATACCGCGGGGCCGAAATGGTCGAACAGGATGAAGGGGCCGATCATCAGGCGGTTCGAGGAGGGCAATACGCGCCGTACCTTCAAACCGTCGGCAAAATCACGCATAGCAGGCTGCCTGAGTGGATCGATGCCGACGATGTCGCTTTGGCGGATGGTCATGAATCTCTGTCCTTTCGAATGCCTGGTCGACCACGTGCTCGAACGTGCTCCGATGGGGCGGTGTGGAAGACAGCCTGAATGGCTTTCAGGAGCGCGAATTTGGAGCTCTCGTGCTGCTGGCCGCCGGGGATGCCGGTTTCGCCGTAAGCCGAAGTCCCCCTCGACAGGGTTGCCGCAAGATCTTCGGCCATCTCGGGCCTGTCGAGCAGCAGCGGCGCGAAGCTCTCCTGGTCTATCTCGTAGACCTCGACGTGGGTCATTGCCCGCAATGTCGACGTCTCGCCAATACCGGCGAGCAGGCCGGTCTCGCCGAAGAAGTCGCCAGGCGCAAGCCGACCAACCTCCTGCATGCTAGCATTGCCTTGGCCATGTTGCCGAACGATCACGCCCTTCCGAACAATCATGAGGGATGGCAGCATCTCTCCTTGTTCTGCAATGACGTCGCCCTTGCGGTAGCTGCGAACCGAGATCGCCGCGGCAAGCGCCTCCTGCTCGGCATCCGTTAGGGCCGAGAAGATCGGTATGGCCTTGATCAAGTCGATCGCGGCGAAGCCTTGGTAGGTCGCCGTCCCGTCGATTGGCGGGGAGGTCACGGCAATCGAAGCTGAAAGTGGCGCTGCCAGCAGCACCCCAACCGACCTTGAGTGGCGATAGACGAGATCGAAAATTTCGTTCCGAGCTGCAATCCGCTGATCAAGGCTGGCGACGCGAAATGACAGCTCGATCTCGATTGCCGCCGCATCCAGGCTTGTGATGGCTACCACGGGCGAGGGGTCCTGGAGGATCGAGGTGCAGCTCAGCAGGACCATGCGCATCGTGTCTACGATGATAGCCGGCGTCTTCGTCAGAGACATCTTTACCGTCACGGCAAGTCCATGGCTCTCGTCTGGGCCGCTAAGGTTTGTTACCCCGATTTTGGCGACAAGGCTGTTCGGAAGTGCGATGACGTTGTGGGCCGGGGTGAGGAGTTGGGTCGAGCGCCAATTGGTCTCGACGACGCGGCCCTCGGTTCCGTCGTTCAGAATGATCCAGTTTCCAAGCACATAAGGGCGGCCGAGGTTAAGCGCGATTCCCGAAAATACATCACCAAGCGTATTCTGGAGCGCCAGACCCAGCATGACGGCAAAGACGCCCGACGTGGCGATGAGCGTTCCGACCGGCACGGCAAAGACGAATGCGAGGATCGAAAGGAGCATTCCCGTGTAAACGACGCCGACCACGACATCCTGCAGGAGGCGTGCCTCGTGCGGCTTTCGCTCGAACACGACATAGATGCGGACAAACCCGATTAGCGCCCAAGCAAGATGTACCCACCACAGCAGCTTGACCAATCCGATGAGGATCGCTCCGCTGGTTGTCTCATCGCCTCGTGCGGGCTCGTACGGGACGACCCGCAGTTCAAGAACCATGATCGACATTGCAAGGAAAAAGACCAGTTGGACGATCAGCCTCGCATTGGCGAAGCGTGCCGGAACGAGGTTCCAAACGACAATTCCGGCGAGGCCGAGCGACACGATGTAGATTAGCGGTGAGTTCCACAAATTCATCGCCGGACCCAGATCGACCATGATCGCAATCCCTGTTTTTCAGCTAGCAGCGTGGTTCCTAGCGCGCGACATGAAGTTGTCTCGTCACCTAGACGCAACGGCTCGACCCAAAACGTGTTGCTATCGGCGACTTTCGAGGCCGGCTGGCGAGACACGATCATCGCCTCTTCTCATCAACGTCTGGTCTCCGGCCGCCGCGCTCGCGCCTTTGCCGCCGACCCCCTTGTTCTTCTCGAGCACCGCTTCGGTGATCGAGTTGGGCAGCCGCCGTGGCTTCTCGATCAAGCCCAGCACCGGCAGTGCGATCAGGAAGAAGGCGAAGTAGTAAAGCGTCGCCAACTGAGACATGACGACGTAGTTCCCTTCGGCCGGCCGCGAACCAAGCCAGCCGAGAAACAGGCCGTTGGTGACGAAGAGCCAAAAGAACACTCTGTACCAGGGCCTGTAAACGGCCGAGCGAACCTTGGACCTGTCGAGCCAGGGCACGACGAAAAGCACCACGATCGAGCCGAACATGGCGAGCACACCACCAAGTTTTGAATCGATCGGGCCGACATTGAAGGTGATGGCGCGCAGGATCGCATAGAAGGGCAGGAAGTACCATTCCGGCACGATGTGAGCAGGCGTCTTGAGCGGATTGGCGATTGTGTTGTTGTCAGGATGGCCGAGATAGTTCGGCAGGTAGAAGACGAAATAGGCGAAGAAGAACAGGAACACGACGATGCCGAACGCGTCCTTGACGGTGGCATAGGGTGTGAAGTCCACGACATCGGTTTTTGATTTCACAGCAATGCCGGCTGGATTGTTCTGCCCGACGACGTGAAGCGCCCAGACATGCAACGTCACCACACCTGCAAGCACAAATGGCAAAAGGTAATGCAGCGCAAAGAAGCGGTTCAGCGTCGCATTGCCGACCGCGAACCCGCCGAGCAGAAGCTGCTGGAACCAGCCACCGACCAATGGGATGGCCGTGAAAAAGTTGGTAATGACGGTGGCTCCCCAGAACGACATCTGTCCCCAAGGCAGCACATAGCCCATGAAGGCGATCCCCATCATCAGCAAGAGGTTGGTGCAACCGAGCACCCACAGCAGCTCACGCGGCGCCTTGTAAGAGCCGTAGTAGAGCCCGCGGCAGATATGGATATAGGCGGCAATGAAGAAGAAGGAGGCGCCGTTCGCATGGAGAGAGCGCAGCAGCCATCCCGAATTCACGTCCCGCATGATCTTCTCGACTGAATTGAAGGCCAGCCCGGTATCCGGAGCGTAATGCATGGCCAGCACGATCCCGGTGAGGATCTGCGAAGCCAGCATGACCGTGAGAATGCCGCCGAACGTGTAGGCGTAGTTCAAATTGCGCGGGACGGGATAGACGATGAAGCTATCGTGCACCAACCTCGGAAGGGGCAGGCGGGCGTCGAACCAGCGTTCGATACCGGTCTTGGGCGTATAGGTCGAATGTTTGTCGCTCATCGAAACGCCCCCCTCTCAGCTGATACGGATTCTGGTGTCGGCAATGAACTGGAACACGGGTATCGCCATGTTCTCGGGCGCTGGGCCTTTGCGGATGCGGCCGGCAGTATCGTATTGCGAGCCGTGGCACGGGCAGAGCCAGCCCCCGAACTCGCCTTGCTGACCAACGGGGATGCAGCCGCTATGCGTGCAGACCTGGACCATCACGATCCAGGCTTCCTTGCCCGGCGCCGTGCGGTTGGTGTCGATTGCCGGCGCATCGGCCGGCAGATTGGCGTTACGGGCGATCGGGTCCTTGAGCTCGGCCAAGCTTACAGCTTTGCCGTCCTCAATTTCCTTCTCGGTGCGGTTGCGAACGACGACGGGTTTGCCGCGCCATTGCACGACCAGCGACATTCCCGGCATCAGCGAGGAGACGTCGACTTCGACCGTGGCCAGTGCCTCGGCGGGCAATGCGGTGGTGCCTGTTTCAGTTGGGGAAAGCTCGGTCATGATG
>NZ_RZPB01000196.1:0-8828 GCF_003998535.1 Mesorhizobium sp. M7A.F.Ca.AU.002.02.1.1
CAGTTGCACCGTGCCGGCGGCGGGCAAGCCGACTTTCGATATCGGCGACGGCGAGATGGAGTTCGGCGTCGGCATCCATGGCGAGCCCGGCCGCCGGCGCGATGCGCTGAAAAGCGCCGATGCGATCGCGCAGGAGATTTGCGCCGCGATCCTCGGCGATCTCGGCGACAAAGCGAAAGGCCCGGCGCTGCTGTTCGTCAACGGCTTCGGCGGCACGCCGCTGATGGAACTCTATCTGATGTACAACAGCGCACGGCTAATCTTCGAGAAGCATGGCGTGACGGTGACCCGTTCGCTGGTCGGCTCCTACGTCACCTCGCTCGATATGGCCGGCTGCTCGATCACGCTGACCATGCTCGACGACGAGACGACCGCATTCTGGGACGCGCCGGTACACACTGCGGCGCTGCGCTGGGGCATGTAAAAGCTGGCTTACATTAGGCTTTTCTGCAACCATTCCTGACTTGCTCGCAATGCTAGCTGGGTTGATGCTGCCACCGCTTACTTCCGCCCAAGAAAGACTCTTGCTGCGCTTCGCTGACCCCGAGGCGGCGGCAGGCGGCGAAGATTTGTCGGCAAAGACGCTGACGGCGCTGCTCGACAATGCCGAGTTTCACGGCGTGCTGCCGATCATGTTGCGCAAGCTCAGCGGGGACGCGCGGCTGCCAGCGGATGCCGACCTGCACGGCAAGCTGGAGGATCTGCGCCAGAAGGCAACGATCGCCACCGGCCAGTCGATGCTGTTGAAGTATCATGGCGACCGCATCATGAAGGGACTGGCGGCGGACAATATTCCGGCGCGGATCGTCAAGGGACCCGTCTTCGCGCGAAAGCTCTACCGCAACGTCGCCGACAGGCCCTTCACCGACATCGACATCCTGGTCGAACCCGCCAATCTGGCCAGGGCAAACCAGGTGATCGCGGCATGCGGCTTCGAGCTTGGCAGCAACGAGGCCGAATCCTACGAATTGCAGGAATTCAAATGGTTGGAAAAAGAGAATTCCAGCCTGCTGGTCGAACTGCATGGCGACCTCGTGCATGACACCGGCATGCGGCGGCGCCTGTCGCTGGGTTTCCCTGAATTGCGCGCCATCGACGGCGAAGCCACGGACACGCCGGCGGCTCTTCTAACGATCGCCATCGTGCACGCCGCCGGCGGCCACAAATTCCACCGCCTGCAGCTTTGCGTGGACGTGCTGCAAGGCGTGCGGGCGCTGCAATCACCCGAAGCGGAAGCACGCCTGTTCGACGCTGCCCGTATGACCGGCATCGAACTGGAGTTGGCAATCGTGCTCAATGTGACCGGCCAGCTGTTCGACGAGAGCCGCGCGCTCGAACTCGCCGGCCGCATCAAGCCCGACCTCTCCATACGGCTGGCCAGGCGGCTGATCACAACGAATACGCTGCTTGGCGTCAATTCCAGGGACAGACTGGGCTCGCGCCTGCGCCGCGACGCCTTCCGGTGGATTCAGAGATTGGCCAAGGCCAGGCCGCAAGTAGCCTGACTTGACGTCAATCCAGGGTGCCGCGGATCAGCGCCGCAGCGTCAGCCGGGCGCGCGCCTACTTCGAGCTGGAAGGTCGGCACCGCATTGACCAGCCCGGCGATGGTCGCCAGCCTGCGCTTCTGCATCGGCAGCAGCCCGGTCATGCCGGTGCGGACATTGTCGACTGCCAGCGCCACCATCGCGTCGGTCCTGGCCATGGCGACGAGCCGGGTCTGCCCGTCGGCGGAACGCGCCAGGTGCAGAAGCGCCGCCACCGGCCGGGCGGATGCGTTTTCCACCCGGATGATACCGCCCAACCGTTCTAACGAGACCGGCTGTTCGCCGTTGCGATCCCACGTCTGGCCAAGGCATGGCGCCACCTGCGGGATCATTTCGGCAGTCTTCCGGTGGATTTTGACGGCGCGCGGCAAGCCCCAGGCTACAACCTTGCCCGAAGCGACATTCAGGATCATGGCGTCGTCGGAGCAGAGGCCAAAGCCCTGTGTTGCCAGCGCCAGCGACGTCGTGGTCTTGCCGGTGCCGCTCGGGGCGTGGATCAGCACCACCGCATCGCGGTCAGGCAAGGTCAGCCCGGCCGTATGCAGCATATGCTGGCCACCGGCGTCGAGCGCGGCATCCAGGACCAACATCGACGGCGTCCAGGCGGCTTTCGTACCGGTGCTAATCCGGAGTTCGGCCCAACCTTCCCCACCATTGATCGCAACGGTTTGGCGCCCGGGAAAGACCAGATGGACAATGCCGCCATCCTCGATCATCCGGCAGGGACCATCCTCCGGCACCTCGCCATCGAAGACCAGGGATCCATTGGGTGTCTCGTCCAGCGTGTCTGTTTCGGTGATCTCAAGACGAAAGTCCGGCGCGACGGGTTCCCCTATGCGCAGGCTGCCCAGCATCCGGTCGAAATCCTGCCACAGCTCGGAGCGCTCGGCCGATATGCCAAGGATCAGGCCGTTGAGGCCATAGCAGGCTGAAGGTCTGGTCAAGCGGGACGCGCCTTTACGGCATCGGCATGATGACGATAGATCTCGACCATGCCGGGAAGCTTGTCGCTGACCACCGGCTTGCCGTCGAGGCAGACCCAGCAATGCGCCGATAGACGCTGCGCTTGCATCGACTGCGGTTCGACGCCGAAGCGCAGGTCCGGATCGAAGCCGGCTAGTCGCAGGAAACGATGACCGAGCAGACCTTCCCTCAAGCACCTGCGGTCACGCATCAGCCAGGGGTGGCGGACCGTGCGGTTGACGCTCTCGACGATGTAGGCGGACGGCAGACCGCGATAGGGCGTCGACGAGGCGAGCGGCGCCCATCTGAGCACCTCCTCGAAGCTCCGGTTGGTGACAAGGACCGGCATCAGCCGCGCGCTCGCCCAGAGATGGCAGCGAAAAAGAGCGCGCAGGAGCGGGCCGTCAGCCATCAAGCACCTGGCGCGGCGAGGATACCTTCCGAGATCAGATCCGTGGCCAGTGCCGCCATGTCCTGATCGAGCGTCCCCTTGTCGACCTCGAACTCCTCGCACAGCAGGTCGACGATCTGGTCGAGGTTGCGCGCGCCGTCCACCTTGTCGAGAAAGGCTTCGGTCGTGCCGTTGCATGTATAGAGCTGGCCGCTGCGCGCCAAAAGCACGACTGCGCCATCGCCCACATGCTGCACCGAGGCATCCTCGGCCAGCCGCAGAACGGTTCCAGAGACTATTTCCACCACGCCCCCTCCAAGCCATGCTCATCCCGGAAATCAGATAGCGCGGAGGTGGAGCGCTGTCTATCGGCCGATCACGGGAGCCCGGTGCACGGACCAACGGCCTTGCTGACAGATTCTCCGCGCCAGTCGCGTTAGAACCTGCTCGGTTGCGTCTTCCCGGCCGCATTCGGCCCAGAAATAGTTATCGATGAAACGTGACAAACAGCGGGCTGCCGGCAGCGGACGTTGCATTTCTTCCCCTAAGTAAGGTAAAACCTGCCTGGGTATTGGGGAGATAGCGTATGCGTTACAATTGGGAGCGAGCTCCGACGAGCTTCGAACGTCATAGAAAAGCGCTGGCGACAGCCATTTTGATCGCTGGCGGCATTGGCCTCATGCTTGTGGCCCTGCCGATCTAGAAACAACCTTCAGACAGATCGGCTGCCAGCGCTTGGGCGTGACCTCTCAGCGTGGCTCCCCGGTCACCGCGAGGAAGCGGCGATCGCGCCCCTCGAAACCCTGGCTGAAACGCTGCACCAGCACAACGATCACCGCCGGCTTGCCGGCCGGGGTAAGTTCGTAGGATTCCGACAGGCTGTAGGAGGTCGGGCAGTTTCTTGAGCCCGGCACGGTCTTGTCCTCGTGCAGGATCTTGAACGGCTTGCCGTCCTGGCCTTGCAGCGTCAGCCGGAAGCCGAGTGCCTTGCCAGATGTGTCGCGCTGCTCCGTCGTTGCGAAACTCGCCGAACAATCGCTCGTGCTGGCTGCCAGGATCTCGTCGAGCTGGATGGTCGAAACGCCCGTTTCGCCATGGAGCGGCGACAGCCATTTCTGCGACACCTGTTCGAGGCGGGAGATGTCGTTGTAGGCAACCATTTCACCCGGAAAGGTGAATTTGTCGGACGCTGTCTGCTCGGCTGGGGATGTGATTGCATAATGGGCGAGAATGGGCGCCGCCTGAGCGGCGGCCTGCGCCCTCGCCTGCTCCAGCGTCAGTGTCGCCTCCTCCGTCTCATCGACGACGAGGATCGGCTTACCGCCAACGAACCGATCCGTACGGGTATCGATGACGTCGATCTCAGACCAGCCGGAGTCCGAGGCGCCGGCGTCGAGCGTTCCATATTGCTCGAAGGCGAAATAAGCGCCATCCGGCGAAAAGCCGATGATGTGCCGTGCCGCGGCATCGCCGGCTTCAGCGGTTCCGGTGGACATAGCAAGTACGGCGCCCATGACCGATGATAGCGAAAAGCGCCCGATGATCCGCACAGCAGCAGACATCACCACCCCAGTCCCGTCTCGCAGTTCATAACTGCTTGCCCCCAAGCGCCAGGTCGATGCCGTCGTCACAATGGCGTGGATTTGCGGCCAAGGGTAGAGCGCGCTATCTGGAAGGAAGAAAAACATTTCCCGGGGAGGTATGGATGGCTTCACGCTATCACGAGGTCTATGAAGGCTGGAAACGCGATCCGGAACAATTCTGGGCGGATGCGGCCGGCGCCATCGACTGGTATTCGCCCTGGGACAAGGTGTTCGACGCCAATGCCGGTGTCTATGGCCGCTGGTTCACCGGCGCCACCTGCAACACCTGCTACAATGCCATCGACCGCCACGTCGCCGGCGGCCGCGCCGACCAGATCGCGCTGATCCATGACAGTGCGATTGCCGGAACCGTGAAAAAGTTCACTTATGCCGAGCTGAAGCGCGAGGTCGTCGCGCTGACTTCGGTGCTGAAGAACCGCGGCATCGGCAAGGGTGACCGCGTCATCATCTACATGCCGATGGTGGCCGAGGCGGCCATCGCCATGCTCGCCTGCGCCCGCATCGGCGCGGTGCATTCGGTGGTCTTCGGCGGCTTCGCCTCGCATGAGCTTGCCACCCGCATCGACGATGCCAGGCCGAAGCTGATCATTTCGGCATCCTGTGGCCTGGAGCCAGGCCGCGTCGTTGCCTACAAGCCGTTGCTCGACAAGGCGATCGAGATCTCCCGCCACAAGCCGGACGCCTGCCTGATCCTGCAGCGCGACCAGTTGCGCTGCGAGTTGAAGGAGCATTTCGACATCGACTACGCCGATGCCGTCGCCCGCGAACGGGCAGCGGGCGCCAATGTCGACTGCGTGCCGGTGCTTGCCACCGATCCGCTCTACATCATCTACACATCGGGCACGACCGGGCAGCCCAAGGGCATCGTGCGCGACAATGGCGGCCATATGGTCGCACTGAAATGGACGATGGAAAACGAGTTCGGCGTCAAGCCGGGCGAGGTGTTCTGGGCGGCATCCGATGTCGGCTGGGTGGTCGGCCATTCCTACATCGTCTACGGACCGCTGCTGCATGGCTGCACCAGCATCCTGTTCGAGGGCAAGCCTGTCGGCACGCCCGATGCCGGCACCTACTGGCGGGTGATAGCGGAGCATGGCGTGGTCGCGCTGTTCACCGCGCCGACCGCATTCCGCGCCATCAAGGGGCAGGACCCGAAGGGCGAGTTCATTGCCAAACACGACCTCTCGAAGTTCCGCACGCTGTTTCTTGCCGGCGAGCGCGCCGACCCGGAAACCATCAAATGGGCGGAGCAGAAGCTGAATGTGCCTGTGGTCGACCATTGGTGGCAGACAGAGACCGGCTCGCCGATGACGATCAATCCCGCCGGCCTTGGCCTGCTGCCGGTGAAATACGGCTCGCCCGGCGTGCCGATGCCCGGCTACGACATCCGCGTGCTCGACGATGCTGGCCATGAGGTGAAGCGCGGCACGCTGGGCAATGTGGTGATCAAACTGCCGCTGCCGGCCGGCTGCCTGCCAACGCTGTGGAATGCCGATCAACGGTTCCGCCAAGCCTATCTCGACGAGTTCCCCGGCTTCTACAAGACGGCGGATGCCGGCATGGTCGACGAGGACGGCTATCTCTACGTCATGGCCCGCACCGATGACATCATCAATGTCGCCGGCCACCGCCTGTCAACCGGCGCCATGGAAGAGGTGCTTTCGGCCCATCCCGATGTCGCCGAATGCGCGGTCATCGGCATTGCCGACGCCATGAAGGGCCAGGTTCCGCTGGGCTTCGTGGTGCTGAATGCGGGTGTGACCCGCGATATCGGCTCCATCGAGAACGAGGTGGTCGGCCTGGTGCGCGAACGCATCGGCCCGGTCGCCGCCTTCAAGACGGTGGTGACGATCAAGCGCCTGCCCAAGACGCGATCGGGCAAGATCCTGCGCGGCACCATGCAGAAGATCGCCGACAAGGAGGAATGGGCCATGCCGGCAACCATCGACGATCCGGTCATCCTCGACGAGATCACTGCGGCGCTGAAGGAACGTGGGATCGGCCTTTGAGCCACTGAAGGTGGGCCGCGGACGACCTTTTCGATCGGCAAGCAATACTTTTATTGTGCGACGCAGCAATGCACCCTAAAGTCGTTCGCGGGGGGCCATCGACAAAGGTCGCATGGCTCAGCAGAAGATTACATTTGGCGGCGTCGACATCCTGCGCTTTCTCGCCGCCGTCATGGTCATGGTCTACCACTATGGCTTCTGGGTGTGGGCGTATCCTGACGGTGTTTCGGCGCGCGCCACGGGCGGCGTTCCCCCGCAGCCGGCAATAGGCGCCTGGGTCGAATCCGGCTGGGTCGGCGTCCAGATCTTCTTCGTCATCAGCGGCTTCGTCATCGCCTTCAGCGCCGAAAGGTCGACACCCCTGCGGTTTTTCGAAGCCAGGGTGAAACGGCTGGCGCCGGCCGTGTGGATCTGTGCGCCGGTCACTGCGGCGGTGCTTTTGATCGTCGGCCTCAGCTGGCCGACCGATGCCGTCGTCAGGCTCGTCCGCACCGGCCTGTTCGCCCCTTACGCGCCATGGGTGGACAGCGTCTACTGGACGCTCGGCATCGAGATCGCCTTCTATGCCGTCGTCTGGACCTTGCTGCGGCTCGGCCGCTTCCATCTAATGGAAATTGTGGCGCTCGCCATCGGCCTGGTCAGCGCGCTGTTCTGGTGCCTCTACTGCCCGCTCGACTGGGCCGACCTTGCCGAAACACGCACGCTCGACCTGCTTCTGGTGCATCACGGCGTGTTCTTCGCCACCGGCGTCATGCTGTGGCTGATGCGCTTCAAGGCGGTGACAGCCGCCCGCCTAGCCTTCTGCGCCCTGTTCCTGGCCGGTGGTGTGCTGCAGATCGCCAGTTCGGTCGACGTTCATATCCTGAAGGTCGGGCGTGATATGCCCTTCGCCCCGCCGATCCTCATCTTCCTCATAGGCATCGCGCTGATGGCGTGGTCGCTGCGGCTCGACCTCTCCTGGAGCGGCTGGCGCCGGATCGGGCTGATGACCTATCCGCTCTACCTGCTGCACGATGTCGTCGGCGCGGCCCTGCTCGGCATCCTGGTCCGCGCCGGTCTGCCGCATCTGTTCTCGATGGCGGTCGTCGGCGCGACGATGATCGCGGCAAGCTGGCTAGTGGCGACCGAGGCCGAACCACGCATCCGGCTGCTGCTCGACCATACCGTTTTCCGTTATCGGCTTAAGGCAGCCTGACGACGGTCCGGCAGACCGGCCCGGCCGCCGACCTAAAGCATGTCGCGCCTGAGCGGATTCAGGCCCACCCCAGGCCTTTGTTCCACGGATCGCTCTCCCAAAACGGAGCTCACTTCCGAGCGACATGCATTGGCGGTGCCGACCCGGCGCAGCTGCATTTTCCACGATTGCGGAATTCTTCGTTTCGGGCATGATAACAGGCACTTATGCCTTCGGCATGAGAGCTTGCCTCGAGACGCCCGGCACGTGACCCTGTTCCAGCGAAAACCCCGCATCGCGGCGCGTCCGCGCCTCGATATCGATATGCAGGACGCTGTCGTCTATGCGATCGGCGACGTGCATGGCTGCTACAAGGAACTCCGCGCGCTGGAGCAGAAGATCCTGCTCGATTCGCTGCGCTTCCAGAGCCGCAAGATCATCGTCATGCTTGGCGACTACATCGACCGGGGGTTTCAGTCGGCGCGGGTGCTCGATCACCTCCTGGCGCCGCCGCCGAAAGGATTTCAGCGCATTTGTCTTGCGGGCAACCACGAAGTGGCAATGCTGAACTATCTCGACGGAAATCTGTCCCGCGAACCCTGGCTGGCGACGGGCGGCCTGCAAACCCTGTTTTCCTATGGCATCGATCCGGCGCGCCTCACCAGCCTCTACGGGAGCAGCGCGCAGATCGACCGGCGCATAAGGGAGATCATTCCGGACGATCACGTCAGCTTCCTGCGCGGGCTGCCGATCATGGTCCGTTCGCGGAAGTTCGTGTTTGTCCACGCCGGCATCAGGCCCGGCGTCGACCTTGCGGCGCAAACCGACCATGACCTGATCAACATCCGTTCGGACTTCTTCGAGGCAACGCACCTGCTCGACCGCTGGGTGGTGCACGGGCATACGCCGGTGGATGTCCCGAAGCTCGAAGGGCGCCGGCTCGGCATCGACACGGCCGCCTTCCAGAGCGGACGCCTGACCGCCGTCAGGATCGCCGACAAGCAAGGCAGGCTGATCTTCTCCTGACGCGCAACGATATTCAGGTGTGCTGGCCTGAAGATCGATACACTTCAGAGTGGACCCACTCGCGCAAAGGTCGACGTCAGACCGGCGCCTTGCCGCGCACTTCCGACTTTTCCAG
>NZ_RZPB01000197.1:0-8777 GCF_003998535.1 Mesorhizobium sp. M7A.F.Ca.AU.002.02.1.1
GCACGATGCGGGTTTCCGGCCGCTCGCGGCGCAGCACGCGCGCCACGCCCACCACCGTGCCGCCGGTGCCATAGCCGGTGACGAAGCAATCAAGCCGCGAGCCGGCGAAATCATTGACGATCTCGCGCGCCGTCGTTGCCTCGTGGATGGCGGCGTTGGCGGTCGTCTCGAACTGGCGGGCAAGGAACCAGCCATTGGCCTCGGCCAGTTCCACCGCCTTCTTGTACATGCCGAAACCTTTTTCTGCGCGCGGCGTCAGCACCACCTTGGCGCCCAGCATGCGCATCAGTTTGCGGCGCTCGACCGAAAAACTGTCGGCCATCGTGACGACCAGCGGATAGCCCTTTTGCGCGCAGACCATGGCGAGGCCAATGCCGGTGTTGCCGCTGGTCGCCTCGACCACCGTCTGGCCCGGCTTCAGCGCCCCGCTGCGCTCGCCCTCCTCGATGATGTTGAGCGCCAGCCGGTCCTTCACCGAGGCGCCGGGATTGAAATACTCGGCCTTGACGTAGATCGTCGCGTGGGACGGTCCGAGATTGTTGATGCGAACCACCGGCGTGTCGCCGACGGTGTCGAGAATGCTGTCGAACAGGCGGCCGCGCCCGGCCGTGGTTCTGATCTTCTGCTGCTGCAACATCTTGGTCTCCTTGATTGTCATCGCGTTTTGTCTTCACGGGCCGGTTACAAACCGGCGGGCTGGGCGGCGAGGTTTGGTGACCTTGCCGCGCTAGGACTGACATGCCGCACAGCGGCAATGCCCGTATCCGGCGCTGATATCCGCTGCCGGATGCGCCGTGTCGTGTTTGGTGATACAGGAGAGGCCGACAGGCCAGCGTGGGAGCAGGCGTGGAAACGCACGTGGAATCCACTCGATCGAGGCCGGACGGCGACATGCCGGTCCTTTCCGTGCGCCTGCTCGGACCGCTGATGATCTCCCGCGACGGCGCTCCGGTTGCCCTGCCCGCGTCACGCAAGCTGCGCGCGCTGCTCGCCTATCTGGCGCTGGCGCCGCATCCGGTCAGCCGCAGTCGCCTGTGCGAGTTGTTGTGGGATGTGCCGAACGACCCAAGGGGCGAACTGCGCTGGTGCCTGAGCAAGCTGCGCGGCGCGCTTGACATGCCGGCCCGGCGCCGGGTCTCCACCCAAGGCGATACGGTCGCACTCGATCTCGACGATTGCCTGGTCGATGTGCTGGAGGTCAGCCGCGCCGCCGCGCAAGGGATCGGCACGCTTGACGTCGAGCGCTTGCGCGTGCTGGCCGGACTGTTTGCCGGCGATTTCCTCGACGGGCTGGAGCTCGAGCGCAGCCCGCATTTCAACAGCTGGCTGATCGCGCAGCGCCGCCGCTTCAGCGCTTGCCATGCCGCCGTGCTGGAACGCCTTGTCGCGAGCCTGCCGGCTTATAGTGACGAGGCGATCGCCCATCTCGACACATGGGTGGAACTGGCGCCGTTCGACACGTGCGGACATCTGGCGTTGCTGTCCAATCTGGCCGGGCGCGGCGAGGTCGGCGCGGCCGAAGAGCATCTGGCCGCGGCGGAACGATTGTTTCGGTCGGAGGAGCTCGATTTCGCACCGCTTCGCGCGGCCTGGCGGGCGATCCGTGACCGACAGTCGGGCACCTCGCTTCGAACGGCCTGCCTGTCCACGCTATCGCCACTGGTGGCCACCATGCCCACCGCACCCGGCCCGGTCGAGCCCAGCCACGCTTCGCTGGCGGTGATGCCGTTTGTCGAGGAGAGCGGCGGCACGCGCGGCGGATTGGCCGACGGTTTCACCCACGACATCATCACCCGCCTGGCCAAGCTCAGGGATTTCTTCGTCATCGCGCGCGGATCGGTGTTTGCGCTGGCAGAGCAGAACATCGCGCCCGAGGATGCCGGCCGCCGGCTGAATGTCGACTATGTCGCCACCGGCACGGTGCGCAGCCCGTCCGGCCGCCTCATCGTCAGCGTCGAGCTGATCGAGGTGCGCAGCGCCAGGATCGTCTGGGCCGAGACCTTCGAGCGCAGGCCCGATGACATCTTTTCCGTGCTCGACGACATCGGCAACAGCATCGTCTCCTCGATCTCGGCCGAGATCGAAACGGTCGAGCGCAACCGCGCCATGCTGAAGGCGCCCAGCTCGCTCAACGCCTGGGAGGCGTACCATCGCGGCCTCTGGCACATGTACCGCTTCACCCAGGCCGAAAACGAGCAGGCGCGGCATTTCTTTGCCCAGGCCTTGCAGCTCGACCCGACCTTCGCCCGTGCCTATGCCGGCCTGTCCTTCACCCACTGGCAGAACGCCTTCCAGCGCTGGGGCGATCGCGACCGCGAAAGCGCGCTGGCCTTCGAGAGCGCCGGCCACAGCCTGCTGGTCGACGACCACAATCCGGCCGCCCATTGGGCGATGGGCCGGGCGCTGTGGCTGCGCGGCGAGCAGGACGGCTCGCTGCTCGAACTCGAGCGGGCGGTCGATCTCAGCCCCAACTTCGCGCTCGGCCACTACGCTTTGTCCTTCGTGCATTCGCAGTCGGGCGACCCGCGAGCGGCGATAGGCTCTTCCGATCATTCGCGCCATCTCAGCCCGTTCGACCCGCTGCTGTTCGGCATGCTGGGCGCACGCGCCATGGCGCATGTCCGGCTCGGCCAGTTTGAGGAGGCGGCCGAATGGGCGCTGAAGGCGGCGGCGCGGCCCAACGCCCACGCCATCATACTGGCGATCGCCGCGCACTGCCTGGCGCTGGCCGGACGGCTCGACGAGGCGCGCGGCTTCGCCGCCGCCATCCGCAAGACAAGGCCGGACTATTGCGCCGACGATTTCATCGGCACCTTTCGCTTCGAACCGGATGCCGTAGCGCTGTTCCGGCAGGGCGCCAGCCGCATCGGGCTCAACTGAAGCCCGGGATCGCCATCTTGGGGATCGCGTGGGAATTTCGCCTCAAATCCGCCAGGTTAACGAAGTCGGAAGGAGTTGTTTAACCGTTAGCTTCTATGTCACGGCCCGGGGGGCCGACAAAGTGAGTATGATGAGCAACAGCCCCGACAAGCGCAATGAATGGCGCGCCATATTTTACGTGCAGGCTCGCGTTGCCATCCTGTTTGTCCCGGTGGTTGCCAGCCTGCTTATCATAGCGGCGCTTGCCGGAAACGAACGCAAGTCGGTTCCCAGCATGATCGACCCGACCGTCACCGGCTCCGTGCGGTAGGCGCTATCGGTCGGCGTTAGCCCTCTCGGGGAGAGCGCCTTCTGAAGAAAAAAGAAGGTCGAGGGAAAGGCCCTCCCGATCAACGAGGGAAGGCGCCATGCGCTTTTCCTGGGAAACCACTTCACACTTTCCCGGACTTGCTCCAGGAGAGCGTGCTTTCCGGCAGCATTCGCTTGAGCACGTCGTCCTTGCGGATGAAATGATGCCATAGCGCCGCGGCCGCGTGCACTCCGGCGAGGATGAGGATCGAATTGGCGCACAGGCTGTGCAGTTCCCTGATGAACCGGGCCGTGTCGCGGTCGGGCGATACCGGGGCCGGGATGGTGAAGAGGCCGAAGAAGCTCAAGGCGTCGCCCCTATACCAAGTCAGCAGGATGCCGAGAGCCGGAATGGTCACCAGCAGCGCATAGAGCAGCAGATGCGCGATCTTGGCCGCCCATCGTTCAAGGTCCGACATTTCCGTCGGCAGCCCTGGCGTTCCCAGTATCAGGCGCAGGCCGACGCGGATGACGACCAGCGCAAACAACAGCAGCCCGAACGAAATATGGAACCACCAGACGAGCGCGCTGCCGGGATCGCCGCGCGGAAAAAGTTCTTCCACATAGGTCAAGCCATAAAGGCCGATGACCAGCAGAAACACCGCCCAGTGAATGGCTTTTTGCGCGCTTGTATAGGTGGGGTGCATGCGAGCCTTCCAGTTTTGAATGTTTCTAAACTAGCCGCGATCATGTCAAAGCTTTGTCGGGCTCGGATGATCGTGAGCTGGCAGGACACTGGAACGGGTAGGCTGTCAGTTTGCGGACAGTCGGGCATCGAGCGCGTAATGCTGGACAAAGAAAAACCCGGGCGAACCGGGCTCTTCTTCGGCGTCTCCAGGGCGCTCAAACAAAGCGCGGGATCGGACCGTTCTGCGGGGTCACATCGTCGCCGAGGTCGACAAACACCTCGTCGACATAGCACCATGCCCAGCCTTCGGGCGGATCGTAGCCCTCGATGATCGGATGCTTGATGGCGTGGAAATGCTTGGTGGCGTGGCGGTTGGGCGAGTCGTCGCAGCAGCCGACATGGCCGCAGGTACGACACAGCCGCAGATGCACCCATTGCGACCCGCTCTTCAGGCATTCCTCGCAGCCGAGCGCGCTCGGCGTGACCTTCCTGATGTCGCGCGTATGTCTGCATTCATCCATCATGGTCTCCCGGCCATTCGAAATGTGTCGGCGTTGCCGCGCGCGAGGTAGGCATGCAGAGCCGCGACCACCTGGGCGCCTTCGCCGACAGCCGCCGCGACCCGTTTGACCGAACCGGCGCGGACATCGCCTATGGCGAACACGCCGCTGCGGCTCGTCTCCATCTGCGCCGATCCTATGTCCGATCCGGTGCGCACGAAACCCCTGGCGTCCAGCGCGACATCGCAGTTGGCCAGCCAATCGGTGTTCGGATCGGCGCCGATGAAGAGGAAGAGATGGCGGATCGGGCGCGTCGTTTCCGCGCCGCTGGCGCGGTTGCGCCAGCGCACCGTGGCAAGATTGCCCTCTTCGCCGTCCAGCGCCTCGATTTCGGTCCCGGTCAGCACCTCGATGTTCGGCTGCGCCCGGATGCGCTCGACCAGGTAGCGCGACATGCTGGCATCGAGGCTGCCGCCGCGCGCCAGCAGCGCCACCTTCCGCGCATGACTGGCCAAGTAGACAGCCGCTTGCCCGGCCGAATTGCCGGCGCCGACCAGCGCCACTTCCTGGCCCGCGCAAAGCCGGCCTTCGATGGGCGACGCCCAATAGTGCACGGACGTCCCCTCGAACCGCGCCAGATCGGCGATGTCGAGGCGACGATAACGCGCGCCGCTGGCGATCACCACGCTGCGCGTGCGCACGGTCTCGCCGTCACCGACATCGAGCAGATAGCGGGCGCCTGAAGTGTCGGTGGCCGCGCTCAAAAGCTTCGCCTCGTCCGGGATGACCATTTCAACGCCGAACTTCTGCGCCTGGTTGTAGGCGCGCGCCATCAGCGCCATGCCGGTGATGCCGGTCGGGAAACCGAGATAGTTCTCGATGCGCGAGGAGGCGCCGGCCTGTCCGCCGAAGGCACGGCAATCGAGCACGATCGTCGACAGCCCTTCGGATGCCGCATAGACCGCCGCCGCCAGCCCTGCCGGGCCGGCGCCGACGATGGCCACGTCATACACCGTATCGGCATCGATCGGGCGCAACAGGCCGACGCAGCGGGCGAGGTCCTTTTCGCCGGGGTTCATCAGCAGCCTGCCGTTTGGACAGAGCACGATCGGCAGGTGGTGCGGATCGACCTCGAAGCGTTCGACCAGGGTTTTGGCGCAGGGATCGCTGTCGGAATCGAGCACGCGGTGCGGCTGGCCGCTGCGCGCCAGAAAACCCTGCAGCCGCAACACGTCGGCATTGTCCTGGGGTCCGATGATGATCGGCCCGCTGGTGGCGCTCTCCAAGAGCCCGACGCGGCGCAGGATCAGCGCCCGCATGATGCGCTCGCCGAGATTGGCCTCCTGCACCATCAGGTCGCGCAGTCGTTGCGAGGCGATGACGAACGCCTCCACCGGCTCGGCGGCCTGCGCATTCACCAGCGAGGGACGGGCCGAAAGCTGCGCCAGCTCACCGACAAAGCTGCCCGGGCCGTGCGTGACGATCGTCTCGCGCCGGCCGAGCCCGCCGTCCTGGGTGATGTCCACGCTACCCGACAGCACGACGATCAGGCCGGGCGCCACATCGCCGGCTTCGATGATGTGCTCGCCGGCTGCATAGGCGCTGGCCTCGCCGAACCGGCGCATGCGGTCGATGTCCACCTCGGCCAGCGTGGGGAACGCCTGGTCGCGGCGGGCACCGAAGATCGGGTTGGTGGATTGAGCCATGGTTTTGAGCGTAGCGAAGCGGCCGCGGAGTTTGAAGCGGTTTGTGAGGGGACTGGCCGGAAGGGGAGGTTGGCTGAAAAGAAAAAGCCCGGACGAACCGGGCTTTTTTCTCTAAGTTTCTGAACCGTCAAGTGGTTCGAAACGGGAATTTGGTGCCCAGAAGAGGACTCGAACCTCCACTCCTTGCGGAACACGGACCTGAACCGTGCGCGTCTACCAATTCCGCCATCTGGGCTGGTGCGGGCTCATGTAAGCGGGCAAGCGATTGCTGTCAACGCGCTTTTTTCGCAGGTGCTCCGTTCGCCGGCTCAGTCGTCCAGCACTTCCTTGGAAGCGACGGTGGAATCGGCGTTGAGCTGGTAGATGACCGGCACGCCGGTGCCGAGTTCCAGCTTGACGATCTCCTCGCCCGACTTGCCGTCGAGCGCCATGATCAGCGCGCGCAGGGAGTTGCCGTGCGCGGCGACCAGCACGGTGCCGCCGCGCAGCACATGCGGCTGCAAATCGTGCAGGTAATAGGGCCAGACGCGGGCGCCGGTGTCCTTCAGGCTCTCGCCGGCAGGCGGCGGCACGTCGTAGGAGCGGCGCCAGACATGCACCTGCTCCTCGCCCCATTTCTTGCGGGCGTCGTCCTTGTTGAGGCCGGAGAGGTCGCCATAGTCGCGCTCGTTGAGCGCCTGGTCGCGGATGGTCTTCAGGTCGCCCTGGCCGACCGCGTCGAGGATGTGCTGGCATGTCTTTTGCGCCCGGATCAGCGCGGAGGTGAAGGCGATGTCGAATTTCAGGCCGCGCGCCTTGAGCTTTTGCCCGGCGGCCTTGGCCTCGGCGTGGCCCTGTTCGGTCAGGTCGACGTCGCGCCAGCCGGTGAACAGGTTCTTCAAATTCCATTCGCTCTGGCCGTGGCGCACGAGCACGAGGGTTCGCGACATGTTTGCTCCTTCAGGTTTATGGATCAGGCCGGCTCAGCTGAGGCCGAGCACGTCCCGCATCGAATACAGTCCCGGCTTCTTGCCGCGCGCCCAAAGCGCCGCCTTGACGGCGCCGCGGGCGAAGATGGCGCGGTCCTCGGCGTGGTGCGACAGGGTGATGCGCTCGCCGGTGCCGGCCAGCATCACGCTGTGGTCGCCGACGACAGAGCCCCCGCGCAACGTGGCAAAGCCGATCGAGCCCGTCTTGCGCACCCCGGTGTGGCCGTCGCGGACGCGCACGTCGTTGCCTGAGAGCTCGATACCACGCCCGGCGGCGGCGGCTTCACCCAGCAGCAGCGCCGTGCCCGAAGGCGCGTCGACCTTGTGCTTGTGGTGCATTTCGAGGATCTCGATGTCGAAATCGTCGGCATCGAGCGCGCGCGCCGCCTGCTCGACCAGCACCGCCAGAAGATTGACGCCGAGGCTCATATTGCCCGATTTGACGATCGTCGCATGGCGCGCCGCCGCCGCGATCCTGGCATTGTCATCGGTCGAACAGCCGGTAGTGCCTATGACATGGACGATGCGCGCCTGCGCCGCGTAGCCGGCGAATTCGACCGTCGAAGCAGGCGTGGTGAAATCGAGCACACCGTCGGCCTTGGCGAACACCGGCAGCGGATCGTCGCTGATCGGCACGTTGATGATGCCGATGCCGGCCAGCTCGCCGGCATCCTTGCCCAGATGCGGCGAATCCGCCCGCTCGACCGCGCCGATGACCCGCGCGCCTGATATAGAGTGGATGGCACGGATCAGCGTCTGGCCCATGCGGCCGGCGGCGCCCACCACCACCAGGCCCATATCATTTGCCGGTCCGTCGGTTGCGGGCGTGGCGCTCATGTCGTGCTCCCGGCGATGCTCTGCGTGTCGATGCCTTGTGACAGGCGTTGCGCCGAAGTCCGGATCGGCGCGCTGTCGTCGACAAGCCCCAGACCCTTGACGCCCTGGATGCGGTGGAAGCGGGCATAGACGCTGTGCGGATCGGCCATCAGCGAGGCGTGCGTGCCTTCCTCGACCAGCCGGCCCTGTTCCATGACGATGATGTGGTCGGCATTGACCACCGTCGACAGCCGGTGCGCGATGACGATGGTGGTGCGGCCTTCCATGACCTTTGTCAGCGCCTGCTGGACGCGAGCCTCGGCCTCGTTGTCGAGCGCCGATGTCGCTTCGTCGAGCAAAAGGATCGGTGCCTGCCGCACGATGGCCCGCGCGATCGAGACGCGCTGGCGCTGGCCGCCGGACAGCGTCACGCCGTTCTCGCCGACCGGCGTGTCGTAGCCCTGCGGCTGCTGGCGAATGAAGTCGTCGGCCGCGGCTTGGCCCGCGGCCTGTTCGATCTCGGCATCGGTGGCGCTCAGCCGGCCGTAGCGGATGTTGTCGCGGATGGTGCCTTCGAACAGATAGGGCTGCTGCGAGACATAGGCGATGGAACCGCGCAGCGACTGTTTGGTGACCTTCGAGATGTCCTGGCCGTCGATCTCGATCGATCCCGCCTCGACATCGTAGAAGCGCTGCAGCAGCGCCACCAATGTCGTCTTGCCGGCGCCCGAAGCGCCGACGATTGCCGTCACCTTGCCGGCCGCGGCGACGAAACTCAGATCCTGCAGCACCGGAGCCTCCTCGACATAGCGGAAGGAGACGTTGTTGAAACGCACTTCGCCGGAGGTGAATTTCGCCTCGGCGGCGCCTTGGGCGTCGCTCTGCTGCGGCTCGATGTCGAGAAGCTCGTAGATCATGCGCGCTTGTGAAT
>NZ_RZPB01000198.1:0-8728 GCF_003998535.1 Mesorhizobium sp. M7A.F.Ca.AU.002.02.1.1
GTCGGGGAGTCCGCTATGTTCGTTGACTACTACGAAGTTTTGGAAGTCAGCCCGAACGCCAACTCGGAAACGCTGGAGCGCATATTTCGCTATTTTGCGATGCGCTATCATCCCGACAATCGCGAAACCGGCGATGAAGCCCGCTTCAGTGAAATCGTGGAAGCCCACAACACGCTCAAGGATCCGGTCAAACGCGCTCAATACGACATCGCGTATAGGGACCATGCCGGCCTTCGCCGCGAATTGACCGAGGAAGCCAGCAACAGCAAAGGCATCGAGCGGGATGTCGTGATCCAGGCCAGGCTGCTGTCGCTGCTTTACGCGAAGCGCCGGCACGACGTCAGCAATCCCGGGATCGGGGATGTGGAGCTCGAACGCCTGTCAGACTGTCCGCGAGAGCATCTCGAGTTTCATCTCTGGTATCTAAAAGCGAAGGGCTGGATAGCAAGAGTGGAAAACGGGACGATCGCGATTACGGTGGAAGGCGTCGATAGGGTCAACTCCGAACACCGTCGCGATCCCACCATCCGGCTCCTGGACCATACAGCTTCCTGACGCCTCACCTCCGGAGGAAGTCAGGCCGAAGACCTGCCGCCCCATTCACGGCAGGGACTGGCCTCTTCAGCCCTGCTGCGCCTTCAGTTCCAGCCGCCGCGCGTGCAACACCGGCTCGGTGTAGCCGTTGGGCTGGGCGCGGCCCTTGAATACCAGGTCGCAGGCGGCGAGGAAGGCTATCGACTTGTCAAAGTCGGCCGCCATCGGCTCGTAGAGCGGGTCGCCCTCGTTCTGGCGGTCGACGATGTCAGCCATGCGCTTCATCGTCGCCATCACCTGGTCCTCGCTGCACACGCCGTGGTGCAGCCAGTTGGCGATGTGCTGTGAGGAAATACGCAGCGTGGCGCGGTCTTCCATCAGGCCGACATCGTTGATGTCAGGCACTTTCGAGCAGCCGACGCCCTGGTCGATCCAGCGCACGACATAGCCAAGAATGCCCTGCGCGTTGTTGTCGAGTTCCTTCTGGATATCCTCGGGCGACCAGTTCGGCCGCACGGCAACGGGCACCGACAGGATGTCGTCGAGCCTGGCCTTCGGCCGGTTCTTCAGCGCCGCCTGCACGGCGTGAACATCGACCTTGTGATAGTGCGTGGCATGCAGCGTCGCCGCCGTCGGCGACGGCACCCAGGCGGTGTTGGCGCCGGCCTTGGGGTGGACGATCTTCTCCACCAGCATCGCAGCCATCAGATCCGGCATCGCCCACATGCCCTTGCCGATCTGGGCGTGGCCGGCCAGCCCGCATTCCAGCCCGGTGTCGACATTCCACGCCTCGTAGGCGGAAATCCAGGCGGCCTGCTTCATGTCGCCCTTGCGGATCATCGGGCCGGCTTCCATCGAGGTGTGGATCTCGTCGCCGGTGCGGTCGAGAAAGCCGGTGTTGATGAACACGACGCGCTCCTTTGCGGCGCGGATTGCCTCCTTGAGGTTGACGGTGGTGCGCCGCTCCTCATCCATGATGCCCATCTTGATGGTATTTTTCGCCATGCCGAGCAGGGCCTCGACGCGGTCGAATATCTCGACGGCGAAGGCGACTTCGTCGGGCCCATGCATCTTGGGTTTCACGACATACATCGAGCCGGCGCGGGAATTGGCGCGGCGGCCGTTCGGCCCGACATCGTGCAACGCGATCAGCGCCGTCATCGCCGCATCCATGATGCCTTCCGGAACCTCATTGCCGTCGCGGTCGAGGATCGCCGGGCTGGTCATCAGGTGGCCGACATTCCTGACCAGCATCAGCGAGCGGCCGGGCACGGTCAGCGTGCCGCCGGCGGGCGCGGTGTAGGCGCGGTCGGGATTGAGCTTGCGGACAAAACTCTTGCCGCCCTTGGTGATCTCTTCCGCTAGGTCACCCTTCATCAGGCCGAGCCAGTTGCGGTAGACGACGACCTTGTCTGGCGCATCCACCGCCGCGACCGAATCCTCGCAGTCCTGGATGGTGGTCAGCGCCGATTCCAGGATGACATCGGCGATGCCCGCCGGATCGGTGCGGCCGATCTGGTTGTTGCGGTCGATCACGATCTCGATGTGCAGGCCGTTGCGCACAAGCAGCACGGCATCGGGATTGGCGGCATCGCCGCGATAGCCGACGAATTGCCTGGGGTCGGCCAGCGTCGTCGAGCCGGCGCCGGCGCTCAGCCGCAAGGCACCCTGCGCCAGCGACAGGCCATTGACGCCGGCCCATTTGCCGGACGTGAGCGGGGCAGCCTCGTCGAGAAAGGTCTTCGTCCAGGCGACGACCTTGGCGCCGCGTGCCGGATTGAAGGCTTTGCCCTTTTCGGCGCCATCCGTTTCGGGGATGGCATCGGTGCCGTAGAGCGCATCGTAGAGCGAACCCCAGCGCGCATTGGCAGCGTTGAGCGCATAGCGCGCATTCATCACCGGCACGACCAGCTGCGGTCCGGCAACATCAGCAATTTCCGGGTCGACGTTGTCGGTCGACACGCTGAAGGCCGGGCCTTCGGGAACGAGGTAGCCGATCCCTTTCAGGAAGCCCTTGTAGGCCTCCATGTCGACCGGCGCGCCGTGATCGCGATACCAGCCGTCTATCTGTTCCTGGATGGCGTCACGCTTTGCCAGCAGCTCCCGGTTCTTCGGCGCCAGATCATGGACGACGGCCGAAAAACCGTTCCAGAAGGCGTCCGCTTCGATCCCCGTGCCCGGCAGCGCTTCCCTGGCCACGAACTCATGCAGCTCGCGGGCAATCCGCAATCCGGCGATCTCGATGCGGTCGGTCATCAGGCTACTCCAGATGAAAGGCTTTGCGGGCCTTTGGCATGTCAGGTTTGCCGGGTCAATTCAGCTTAGGGTGAAGGTGGCGTATTTCGCCGCGTCGCTCAAACCGCAATGCGCGGCCTTCCCGAGGCCACGGCCACGACATGCGCCTCGATGAACATGCGCTGGGCCTCGACGGTCGAGACCCGGAATTCGGTGGCGACGTCGATCTCGGCGCTGTCGGTGCCGGCATCCCTGGCGCGCTCCGCGACGATGGCGCGGACATCGGCCTCGGCCGCCGCGATCGCCGCTGCCTCGTCGAGGAAATCGCGTACGGTCTCGCCCGAGGCGAGACGAAACAGCCCTTCTATGGGCTGGCTGACCCGCGCCTCGGCCGAAACCCTGACCTGGCCGACGACGGCGCCGAGCGCGTTGGCGACATCGGTATCCCTGGGCACCACGCAGTCATTGCCGATCAGCTCGGCCAAGCCGGCATAGTGCAGCGGCGCCGAGGCGCCGAGGCCGATGACCGGGCGGTCGAGCGCGACGCTCAGGCGGGCGATGCCGGGATGCGCGTCGACCGCGCGCTGCACCAGGGCGTGCGCCACTGTCGCGGCGCCATCGAGCCCATCCTCGGCAAAGGCGGTCTCGAGGATATATTCGGCCGACCAGCGCGTCAGCGTCACCAGCACCCGTTCCGAGATCGCTTCCGGCGAAGCGGCGATGTTCTGGCCACGGCCGTCACGCTTGCGGGCGAACAGTTCGGCGCCGAGGCGCGCGGCGATGGGATCCCAGTTCGCCTGCTTGCCCAGCACGTGGGCGGCGTCCGACGGGGTGAAGCCGGCGACATGCACCAGCCCGCGCGACACCAGCCGGTTCAGCGTCGCGTTCTGCGCGTTCGAGGTCAAAAGCCTGTCGACGGCGAGCGGCACGGCACCAATCAGCTCGTAGAGCCTGGCTTCGGCGCCGGTCAGGCCGGCGGCGAGCCGGTCCGGCACGCCGGTGCGCACCGCGAAGCGGCCGTCCATACGGCCGGGATTGGGTGCCCGCAGCTGACGCTCCAGCTCTGAAATCAGCGCTACGCCATGCGCCATGCCGGCCAGCGCCAGCGGCACCAGGCGGCGCGGCCCGAGCAGGATCCTGGGGTTGAGCGCGCCATCCTCCAGCGCCACTTCGGAATCGCCGCCGAGGCCGAAGGTGCGCATGGCGACGGCCTCGACCATGGTGCGGAAGCCGCCGACGGTGGCGCCTTCCGGATCTAGCCTGGGACGGCCGCCGTCGAGCACGGCGACGTCGGTGGTGGTGCCGCCGATGTCGGACACCACAGCATTGTCGAGCCCGGTCATGTGGCGGGCGCCGACCAGGCTGGCGGCCGGGCCGGACAGGATGGTCTCGATCGGTCGCTGGCGGGCAAAAGCGGCTGAAACCAGCGCGCCATCGCCGCGCACCACCATCAGCGGTGCTGCGATGTTGCGCGCCTCGAGGAAGCCTTCGGTTGCTGCCACCAGCCGGTCGATCATCGAGATCAGCCTGGCGTTGAGCAAAGTGGTCAGCGCCCGGCGCGGGCCGCCGAGCTTGGCCGACAGCTCGTGGCTCGATGTGACCGGCAGGCCGGACTTGTCGCGGATCAACTCGCGGGCGGCGATCTCATGCGCCGGATTGCGGGTGGCGAAGTAGGCGCAGACGGCAAAGCCGGACACCGAGGCGCCGAGTTCCGGCAGCGCCGCTTCCAGTCCGGACAGATCGAGCTTGGCGGCATTGCCATGCACGTCGTGACCGCCCGGACAAAAAACCACCGGATCGGTGCCGAGCGCGGCCTTCAGCCCGTCGCGGGCGAGGTCGCCCTCGGAAAAGCCGATCATCACCAGCGCGACGCGGCCGCCCTGGCCCTCGACGAGCGCGTTGGTGGCAAGCGTCGTCGACATCGACACCAGCTTGATATCAGCCGGATCGGTTCCGGCTTTCTGCAGCACCGCGTCGACGGCGCCGGAAATGCCGACGGCAAGATCATGCCTGGTGGTCAGCGCCTTGGCCTTGGCCAGCACCTTGCCCTTGTTCGGCCCTTCTTGCGGGCCTTCTGTTTCAGACCACAACACGGCATCGGTATAGGTGCCGCCGGTGTCGATTCCGAGGAACAACGGTTTTGGCTTGGTCTTGGCTGTCATTTTTGGCGGCGGTCCGGCTGGGGAGTCTGTCTGCCCCTGCCTTTAGCCGATGCGGGCGGGTCGATAAAGCTGCGAGCGCTGGGCCAAGGCGGAGATTGGCAGCGTTGGCCGAAGCGCCAACCTACCCGACAAACCCCACTTTCTTGTGCGTGCCATCGCAGAACGGCTTGTTGGCGGAATGGCCGCAGCGGCAGAGGAAGGCGCGTTGTGTACGGTCGACCGTATGGCCGGTTCCGGTGACGATCTCGAGATTGCCCTCAAGCTTGAGCGGGCCATTGGTGGTCGGCGTCACTTTCAGCGGACCATTTCTCGCTTCGAGCGCCGGCGTGTCCTTCAGCTGCGGCTCGCCGGTGGCGGCAAAACCGGATTTGTTGTGGCTGCCGTCGCAGAACGGCTTGTTTTCCGAAGCGCCGCAGCGGCAGAGCGTGGCACGATAAGAAGTCTCGCCGTCGAGAACGATCTCGGCGTGTACCGCCAGCGGGCCGTTTTCCCGCAGCCGCACCGTGTTGACCACCGGTGCTTGCTCCTGCGGCCCGCCATCCTTCCTGACATAGGTGATGGCGCCCGACGGGCAGCTTTCGGCGATGGCGACGATCTTCTCGACGCTGGCCGCCTCGGGATGGATCCATTGACCCGGCGCGTTGGGCACGAAGACGTGCGGATCGCCGAGCACGCAGTTGCGCGAATGGATGCAGCGCTTGCCGGAAAACCCGACGTCGATCTTGTCGCTTTCGACCATGCCGGCCATAGCTGAGCTCCTTTTGCCTGAAGCACGTCGCGTCTGAACAGTTCGAGGCGGCGCGCGCTGGGTATTTGCACAGGCTATGGCTCCAGCCCGAAGACCGTCAAGCTGGCAAACCGGTCAGGGGACCAGTTCGATCTCCTCGGTCTCGCCGCCGCTGCAGGTATAGCAGCAATCCTCGCATTTTTCCTTGTTGCCGGGGCCGACGCCCCAATAGGTGCCCTCGTCACCATCGACCCAGGCGCCGTAACAGATCGATTCCCCGGCGTTGCAGGATATCGGCAGCTGCTTGGTCTCGCCGTCGTCGAGGTAGAAGTCCTTGTCATCGCCCGGCCAGACATAGTCGCGATCCTGGCTGTAGAGTTCGACGCGCATGGCGTTGGGGTGGCCGTTCTTGATGGCAAAGGTGACATCGTCGGCACGCGCCGCCGGCACGAGCAGCATGAGGAGAGACAGCGCGGCCAGCACGCGGCGCGCATAGATATGAAACATGAGTGACCCCCTGAATAAGCGGCCCACCCGGCCGCGTGGCGACCATCGCACGCAGCGCTGAATCGCGGAAGTGGACCGGACGAGCCGATCCCTGACTTAATTTGGGTCCAACGAAAACTTCCGCGCTCTACGGCACCAGATCGATCGTCTCTGTCGAGTGTTCGACGCAGATGAAGCAGCAGGTGTCGCAAGGCTGGTCATTGTCCGGCCCGACGCCGGCCGAGAGGCTGTCATTGCCGTCGGCCCAGGCGCCATAGCAGATATGTTCGCCCTGATTGCAGGAGAACGGCACAGATTTCTGCGACCCTGGGGCGATCAGGAACACCTTGTCGTTGCCCGGCCAGACCGTCTCGCGGTCGCGGCTGAACAGCTCGACCGCGACTGCTTCCTTGCGCAGGTTCTTGACGAAGAAGGCCATGTCGGCGGCCTGCGCCGAGGCGGTGAAGACCAGCGCCGCCAGTGCAACCATACGAAACAGCGTCACGGCCTGGATCTCCCGAATCACCGCGGCAGAATCGCATGCCTGCCCGCTACTAGGAAGGTGCGGAACCCTGCGTCGCGATCTCATGCCCCAGCCGCACCGTTTCACGCACCAGCAGGTCGAGATCCTCGCGCCGTGTGCGATGATTGGTGATCGCCACGCGCAACCAGTGCTCGCCATGCACCGTGGTGTCCGAAAGGGCCGCAATGCCCTGTTCCTGCAGCCGCAGCATGATCTCCGTGTTGAGCACCTTCAGAGCCTCGCCTGTCAGACCGGGCTGATAGCGGAAGCAGACGATGTTGACGGTCGGCGATGCCGCCAGCTGCAGCCGCGGCGCGGCCTCGATCAAGCCGGCAAGATAGACGGCCTGGGCAATGTTCTGGTCGATCAGGCGGCCGAATTTCTCGACACCGTGCTCCTTCAGCGCCATCCACACCTTCAGCGCGCGAAAACCGCGCGACGTCTGCAGGCCGTAGTCGTGCAGCCATTCGCCGGAAGCGAGGCCGCGCGGCGTCGATTCCAGATATTCCGGCGTCACCGCGAAGGTCCCGCGATGCGCGGCGGCATCCCTGACCAGGGCGCAGCCGACTTCGAACGGCGCGTGCAGCCATTTGTGGGGATCGAGCGCGACCGAATCCGCCCGTTCGATGCCGGCGACGCGATGGGCATTCTCAGGCGCAATGGCGATCAGCGCGCCGATGCAGCCGTCGACATGGAACCAGAGGCCTTCCTCATGTGACAGCTTCGCAAGCGCCTGCAAATCGTCGATCGCCCCGGTGTTGACGGTGCCCGCCGTACCGATGACGCAGGCCGGCTTGAACCCTGCCGCGCGGTCCTCTGTGATCGCTGCCCGCAAGGCGGCGATATCGATGCGCAGCCCGGCATCGGTCGGGATGCGGCGCAGTGCCCGGTTGCCGAGGCCAAGTGCCTCCATCGCCTTGCGGTGGCACGAGTGGATCTGCTCCGAGCCGTAGAAGCGCAGCGGCTTTTCGATGGCGGCGACACCATGCTCGCGCACGTCGATGCCGGCCTTGACGTTGCGCGCCACGGTCAGCCCGATGATGTTGGCCATCGAGCCGCCGCTGACCAGCGTGCCGCCGGCAGAAGCGGGAAAGCCCAGCATCTCCTTGCACCAGTTCACCACCTGGCTGTCCATCAGCCCGGCGGCGTGGTTGCCACCGCCGAGGTTCGAGCCCTGGATTGCCGCCAGGAAATCGCCGAGCGCACCGGTGAAATTGCTCGACCCCATATACCAGGACCAGAAGCGCGGATGGATGTTGCCCATTGGATAGGACATCACCGTGCGGGACACCTCAGAATAGACCGCATCCAGCGGCGCCGGCGAGCGCGGCAGCGGCGCCGAGAAGGCCCCTCTCACATCGGCCGGCATCTCCCGCCAGACCGGGCGGTCGCGCACATCGCGGAGGTAATCGACCGCATCGTCGATGACCCGGTGCGACAGGGCCTGCACATCGGCCCAGTCCAGGGGATCGAGCGTTTCCTCGGCCAAAAGGCCGAGGTTTTCTTGCACGGCGTCCATACCAGATCTCCCGTCAAGCCGCCGGGAACTGGCAGCCGGGCGTCGAGCGCGACAGGGCGGTCTCGTCGGCATCCATCTCGGCCTCGATGCCGTCGAACAGCGGTGTCGACATGTAGCGTTCGCCGGTGTCGGGCAGCATGCACAGGATCACCGCACCGGCCGGCGCCTCCTCCGCGACCTGCCGTGCCACGGCGAAGGTCGCGCCGCCGGAAATGCCGGTGAAGATGCCCTCTTTGCGCGCCAATTCCCTCGCCCATTTGATGCCCTCGGGCCCGGCGATCGGCATCACCTCGTCATAGAGGCTGGTGTCGATCGCCTCCTGCAGCACGTTGGGGATGAAATCCGGCGTCCAGCCCTGGATCGGGTGCGGCTCGAAGGCTGGATGGCTGGCGGCGGGAGCACCATCGACGCCGCGCTGCTGGACCTTGCCGCTGCCGACGAGCTGCGCGTTGGCCGGCTCGGACAGCACGATGCGGGTTTCCGGCCGCTCGCGGCTTGATTGCTTCGTCACCGGCTATGGCACCGGCGGCACGGTGGTGGGC